>JALWCE010000047.1:0-7395 GCA_027036935.1 Nitratiruptor sp.
CAGCTCCTCATCGGTCTCGGCTACTGCTTCGATCAGTTTTTCACGATACTCCTCGGCCTTTTCTTTGAGCTCTTCAGGAATATCGATCACCTCATATTTTGCACCCATGGTCTCGTCGTCCCAGACGATTCCTTTCATCTCTACAAGATCTACAACGCCTCTGAAGTTGTCCTCAGCACCGATTGGGATCTGGATAGGTACTGGATTTGCTTTGAGGCGCTCTTTGATCTGATTTTCTACGTTGTAAAAGTCCGCTCCGATTCTATCCATTTTGTTGACAAAAACGATTCGTGGGACATGATACTTGTTGGCCTGTCGCCATACGGTCTCAGATTGGGGCTGTACGCCGCCTACCGCACAAAAGACGGCTACCGCACCATCCAAAACTCTCATAGATCGTTCAACCTCGATGGTAAAGTCCACGTGTCCGGGAGTATCGATAATATTGATCTGGTGGCCTTTCCAAAAACAGGTGGTCGCAGCGGAGGTAATCGTGATTCCTCGCTCTTTTTCTTGCTCCATCCAGTCCATAACAGCCGCACCTTCATGTACTTCGCCAATCTTGTGCGAGATCCCAGTGTAGTATAAAATTCGCTCGGTAGTTGTCGTCTTTCCAGCGTCGATGTGGGCGGCGATACCGATATTTCGTACCTTGTCAATAGGTGTTTTTCTTGCCATACCTTATCCTTTGATTCGATTGATATTAATAAACTGCGTGTTGTATGCTTGCTGCGAAGAAAAGAGGCAAGAGAATTTCTCTTGCTCTTTAGAAGATCGAAACGATTTTACCATCGGTAGTGAGCAAAAGCTTTGTTGGCTTCTGCCATTTTATATGTATCTTCTTTTTTCTTATATGCGGCACCACGTTTATTGGCCGCATCTAAAAGCTCGTTGGCCAATCGTTCCGCCATCGTGCGCTCATTTCTGTTTCTTGCGGCGTCTACGATCCATCGGATGGCCAAAGATTGCTGTCGCACAGGACGTACTTCTACTGGTACTTGATAGGTTGCGCCACCAACTCGTCTGCTTTTGACCTCAAGCAAAGGCTTGACATTTTCTATCGCTTCGTTGAAAATATCAATACCTTTGGACTCTTTATCTTTTTCCTCGATTCTTTTGAGCGCGCTGTAAAAAATCTCTTGCGCCACACTCTTCTTCCCATCCCACATCAATTTGTTAATAAATTTGGTTACTACTTTACTGCCATAAATTGGATCTGGCATCACCTCACGTATCGGTGCTCTTCTTCTTCTCACTCTTAGCTCCTTCAAATAAATTTACTCAAGCAGTATAAGCCCTGCCTGTGGCTATAAGTGAGCTATTAAATCGCTTTAATTTCTCACTTGGACTTAAATGTTGTTTAAGATTTTGGTTTTTTCGTTCCGTATTTAGATCGAGATTTCTTTCTATTGGCAACGCCCGCAGTATCCAAAGCTCCTCGGATGATGTGATATTTCACACCCGGCAAATCTTTTACCCGGCCTCCCCGTACAAGTACGATAGAGTGCTCTTGGAGATTGTGTCCTTCTCCAGGAATATAACTAATGACTTCATATCCGGAGGTAAGACGAACTTTTGCGACTTTCCGAAGTGCAGAGTTTGGTTTTTTTGGCGTGGTGGTATAAACTCTCGTACATACCCCTCGTCTTTGCGGGCATTTGACAAGAGCGGGTGATTTTGATTTTTTAATCACCTTTTTTCTCTCTCTTCTTACGAGTTGGTTGATAGTTGGCACGTTCGCTTCCTTTCTTCAAAATTAGTGGCTAATTATATTTAAATTAAGTTTACAATAAGCTTAAAATTTTATAAATTTGGGAGGATTACTCCTCCACAGGTTCTACTTCTACCTTTTGATCACGATACAAACCTGTACCTACCGGGATCAGTCGCCCAATGATCACATTCTCTTTGAGATCTTCTAAATAGTCCACTTTTGCGCTGATACTCGCTTCTGTCAGTACTTTGGTCGTATCTTGAAATGAAGCGGCGCTAATAACCGAATCAGAGCTCACCGCCGCACGAGTAATACCCACAAGCACAGGCTCGGCAATTGCGGGTCGTCCACCAAGACGAAGTACTCGCTCGTTCTCCTTTCTAAACTCTTTTTTGCTTACCAAATCGCCCGGGATAAACTTGGTATCACCGCTATCTATAATTTTTACTTGTCGCAACATTTGTGAAACGATAATCTCAATATGTTTATCGGAGATATTTACCCCTTGGCGACGATAGACTTGTTGAATTTCGCTTACCATGTAATACATCAACGCCTTTTCGCCAAGGGTTCGTAAAATGTCGTGTCCACTGATCGTTCCATCTGTGAGTCGCTCCCCGGCGTGGACAAATTCCCCGTTGTGCACTAGGATTTGTCGTTTTTTATCGATAAGATACTCAACCGTTTGACCGGTATCTGAAGTAATGATAATACGCTGTTTTCCACGGCTTGGCTTACCAAAGCTTACAACCCCGTCGATCTCGGCCACCACCGCCGGATCTTTTGGACGTCTTGCTTCAAAGAGTTCACTTACACGGGGCAAACCTCCCGTAATGTCTTTGGATCTTGCTGCCGCTTTTGGCGTTTTAGCTAGAATTTGGGCCAATTTCACCTCTTGACCACTTTGGACATAAATAGCAGTTTTTGGTTCGAGCACATATCGAATCACATCGCTACCATCTTTTGGGGCGAGCACGATAGCCGGTTTGTATTCGGTTGGAATATGTTCGTTAATAGTGAGCCTACTCTCTCCCGTAAACTCATCGACTTGCTCTACCGCCGTTACCCCCGGAATGATATCTTCAAAAGTAACCGTTCCTTCCTTTTCAGCGATGATGGGGATAGAATAGGGATCCCACTCAGCGATAACGGTTTTGTCAGATTTAGCTGGAGAGGCGATGAGTGTATCTTTTTGTACCTCTTGATTATCCTCTACTTCGATGATGGAGCCTCTGGCGATATAGTGTCTTGCCGCCTCTCGCCCTTCTTCATCGGCCACAACGGCAAAAAGACCTTTTTCTTCAATCCTTTCACCTTTTTTGATATCTGTGAAACGCTCAAGATGATCCCCTTTGAGTTTATAAAATTTCACCTCTCCTTTAGCGCCGCTCAAGATCTTTTGCGTTACTGGAGCGCCATCTTTGACTTTGAGCTCGGCAGCGTAAGGAATTCTATTGGGTACGCTCCATCCTTCTTTGATCAGCTCTACGATACTCTCCCCTTGTGCTACTTTCTCGCCACTTTTATAAGGAAGATAGAGCTTTCCTTCAATCTTACCGCTCACGCCCGCAAGCTCGTTTGGCTTAGCAAAGTCGTTTTTCTTGAAACTATAGCGAACCTGCTCTTGCTCGTTGCTTAGAGTAATCAAAATCTCGTCGTGGATCTGTTTGATATCGATTTCTCCTTCAAAGAGCGCTTTGAGCTTTGGCTCTACCAGCAAGACGCCGGCATTTCGTCTATTGGCTACAATAATCTTGCCATCTTGCGTTTCATATGTTTTAAGGTTGTAGTAACGAATAAAACCCTCTTGCGTTGCTATGACTTGTCGCTCTTCGGTACTTCTGCTTGCAGTACCTCCCACGTGGAAAGTACGCAGTGTTAGCTGGGTTCCTGGCTCACCGATAGATTGGGCGGCAATAATACCCACTGCTTCTCCAGGTTTGACCAGCTTACCTTCAGCCATATTCAGCCCATAACATTTGGCACAAACACCTTTTTCCACTTTACAAGTAATTGGGGTACGGATCACGACTGCTTTGATGCCAGCTTCTACGATTCGCTTAGTTTTCTCCTCATCAAGCAGCGTCCCCTCAGTATAGAGAATCTCATTGGTAACCGGATCGATCACATCTTGCGCTAAGACTCGACCAAAAATACGATCTTCTAACGGTTCGATCAACTCGTTTCCTACCGAGATATCGGTGATCTCCACCCCTTCGTGGGTACCACAATCCTCAATAGTCACTTTGACGTTTTGCGCCACATCCACAAGCTTTCTGGTCAAGTATCCGGCGTTTGCCGTCTTCAAAGCGGTATCGGCCAGACCCTTTCTCGCTCCGTGGGTCGAGATAAAATACTCAAGGACGTTGAGCCCCTCTTTGAAGTTGGAGATAATAGGCGTTTCGATGATCGTTCCATCCGGTTTGGCCATAAGTCCTCGCATACCGGCAAGCTGTCTGATCTGAGCCGCACTACCTCTCGCACCTGAATCTGCCATCATATAGACGGAGTTAAAGCCCTCTTTATCCTTTTTCATCAGCTCCATCATCTCTTTGGCCACGGCATTGGAGGTATCGGTCCAGATATCGATAATTTTGTTATAACGCTCCTGCTCGGTTAAAAGCCCCGCTTGGAATTGCTGCTGGATCTCTTTGACCTTTTTCTTGGCCTCTTCGATGAGCCGCTTTTTAGACTCTGGTACCTTGATATCGTAGGCGCTAATAGAGATACCAGTGATAGTGGAGTATTTGAATCCGAGCTCTTTAAGATTATCTAAAAACTCTGCCGTGATTTTTGGCCCACCATGCTTGAAGACATAATCTACTAAATTGGCGATATCTTTTTTCTTGAGTACCTTATTCCATAGATTTACCGGTACGAAATCTGGTAGGATCGATTTGATGATAAGTCGTCCGGCCGTGGTATAGATCACTTGATTGTCCACTTTGGTCCTGATTTTGGCATTGAGCTCCAAATGGCCAGACTCCAAAGCGATCTCCACCTCTTTGATATCGGCAAAGAGTTTGTTGGTCCCTTTGGCTCCCTCTTTTTCTTTGGAGAGGTAGTAAATACCCAAAACCATATCCTGAGTAGGTACCGTGATCGCTCGACCCGAGGCCGGGAGCAAGATGTTCATGGAGCTGAGCATCAATATCTTGCACTCGGCGATCGCCTCTTCGGTAAGCGGCACATGCACCGCCATCTGGTCCCCGTCAAAGTCGGCGTTAAAAGCTGAACAGACAAGTGGATGGAGCTGGATTGCTTTACCATCGATAAGTACGGGATGGAAAGCTTGGATAGAGAGCTTGTGCAGCGTAGGCGCTCGGTTGAGCATCACCGGATACTCGTCTACGATCTCTTGCAGACACTCCCAGACCACGTTCTCTTTGTTTTCGATCATCTTCTTGGCCTGTTTAAGGGTAGTGACGTACCCTTTTTCTTCTAGTTTGGCCAAAAGATGGGGCTTAAAAAGTTCTAATGCCATTAGTTTGGGTAGTCCGCACTGATCCATTCGCAGATTTGGACCAACGACAATGACCGATCGGCCGGAAAAATCCACCCGTTTTCCAAGAAGGTTTTGTCGAAAACGCCCTTGCTTTCCTTTGATAATTTCACTTAAAGATTTTAGAGGCCGTTTATTAGCCCCTTTGACGGCATTGCCCCGTCGGCCGTTGTCGATAAGAGCATCCACAGCTTCTTGAAGCATCCGCTTCTCGTTTCGTACGATGATCTCAGGGGCATCAAGCTCCATAAGTCTTTTAAGACGCTGGTTTCGATTAATCACCCGCCGATACAGATCATTTACATCGCTTACGGCAAACTTTCCGCCATCAAGCGCCACGAGAGGGCGAAGGTCTGGTGGAAGTACGGGAATGACGGTCAGCATCATCCACTCTGGTCTGTTCCCGCTTGTTAAAAAGCTTTCAATTACTTTGAGGCGTTTGACAATAGTTTTACGCTTCGCTTCTGAGTTGGTCTGTTTCATCTCCTCTTTGAGCCGCTCAAAAGTCTCCACAAGATCAAACTCCTCAAGCAGCTCTTTAACTACCTCGCCCCCCATTCTCGCATCAAATCCAGTATCACCAAAGTGTTGTACAAGCTGCTGATACTGCTCCTCGTTTAAAACATCATATTTTTTAACAGGATTTTTCTTCTCAAAATCGTAATAGGCTTCTCCAGGATTTTTAACGATATAGGCTTCATAATAGAGTACTCGCTCCAAATCTTTCATCTTCACGCCAAGGAGCGTCCCAATACGGCTGGGCAAAGAGTTGACATACCAAATATGGGCTACTGGAGTAACGAGCTCTATATGTCCCATCCTGCTTCGACGGACTTTACTCGTGGTCACCTCTACGCCGCACTTTTCACAAACTACCCCTTTGTAGCGCATCTTTTTATATTTACCGCACAAACACTCGTAATCCTTGATAGGTCCAAAAATCTTTGCACAAAAAAGCCCGTCACGCTCGGGCTTGAGTGTGCGGTAGTTGATAGTCTCAGGCTTTTTTACCTCCCCGTGGGACCAAGAGAGAATCTTCTCCGGGCTTGCGAGACGAAACTGAATCGCCTTGATATCTTTTGGTCTTTTCTCTTCACCGATTTCAATTGGTACCAGTTTCTTCATCGTCTTTTTCCTCATCTAAAATTTCTACGTCGATTCCAAGTGATTGGAGCTCTTTGGTCAGTACAAAAAGGGTCTCTGGAATACCGGGCCGTGGAATTGGCTCGCCTTTGGTGATCGCTTTGTATGCGGCCACACGCCCTTCTACATCATCAGACTTAATGGTGAGCATCTCTTTGAGCGTATGCGCAGCTCCGTGCGCTTCAAGCGCCCAAACCTCCATCTCACCAAATCTTTGTCCCCCAAAGAGCGCTTTACCGCCCACAGGCTGCTGAGTAACTAAAGAGTATGGTCCGGTGCTTCTGGCGTGGACTTTTTCATCTACAAGGTGATGGAGCTTGAGCATATACATATAGCCCACATTGACCCGCTCTTTAAATTTTTCTCCCGTTCGTCCATCATAAAGCTCCGTCTTGCCATCAATATCCATCTTGGCCATCTCATAGAGTTTCGCAAACTCCTCAGCCGTCACGCCCTCAAATACAGGCGTAGCGAATTTTACGCCTTTACTCCAATCTCGAGCGTACTTAATGAGCTCTTCATCGCTCATCTTCTCAATTGTCTCTTTGGCTCTCATCAGCTTCGCCACACTGGCAATCTCAATCATTTTAGCTCTTAACTCTTGGATAAAATCGGCCCGTTTAGCTTCAAAAATCTCTTGGATCTGCTCGCCCAGTTTCTTTCCTACAAGCCCTAGATGAACCTCTAGAATCTGTCCGATATTCATCCGAGAAGGAACCCCCAAAGGATTGAGTACGATATCGACGATTCGTCCATCTTTGGTATAGGGCATATCGATCTCTGGTACGATGGTAGAGACAATACCCTTGTTTCCATGGCGTCCCGCCATCTTATCACCGATCTTGAGCTTTCGTTTGGTAGCGATAAAAACTTTGACCAATTTCACCACACCACTTGGCAAAATATCCTCTTTTTCCAAAATAGAGAGCTTCTCCTCATGCTCTTCAGTGAGCTTTCGCTTTTCATTTTGGAAATGGGTTTTGATGGCGTTGTACTTTTTTTGAATCTCAGGCGCATAGGATTTGACCAAAGCGTT
>JALWCE010000047.1:7405-11614 GCA_027036935.1 Nitratiruptor sp.
AGCAAATCTATTAATAGCGCTTAACTCCTCTTTGGATATTTTCTCACCCGCTTTGAACTCTTTATCTTTGATCTTTGCATCTTTTTGGAGTGGAGCGTTGGAGAGGAGCGAAACGATACGAAGCATCTCTTCTCTATCGATCATCAATAATTTATCATGATGCTCTTTGGATAATCGCTCCTTTTCCTCCTCATACGCTCGAAGGGTCCTTGTATCCTTTTCATACCCTTTCTTGGTAAAAATTTTCACATCTACCACTACGCCCTCAATCGATTGTGGGCAATAGAGGGATTTATTGACCACGTGACCCGCTTTTTCGCCAAAGATAGCTCGAAGCAGCCGCTCCTCAGGGCTTGGGCGTACCTCCCCTTTTGGTGAAACTTTACCAACTAAAATCATCCCCGGCTTGACGTATGTTCCGATCTTGACGATTCCGCTCTCGTCAAGATGCATAATCTCCTCTTCACGTACATTGGGAATATCTCTGGTGATCTCTTCGATACCATGCTTAAGCTCTCTAGCCTCTACCTCTTTTTCGTAAATATGTACCGAAGTAAACTCGTCGTCACGCAAAATTCTCTCACTTACGACGATTGCATCCTCAAAGTTATAGCCATTCCAAGGCATGAAAGCCACGAGCATATTTTTCCCAAGAGCCAGCTCCGCATTGTCCATGTTCGGCCCGTCGGTGATTACCTGACCCGCTTCTACATAGTCGCCTTTCTTGACGATCGGCTTTTGGGTGAAGCAGGTGTTTTGGTTGGTACGAAGATTTTTTTGGAGCTGATAATGATCGATATAGGCTCCGTTTTCATCTTCACCCAAGATATAGATATTTTGGCTATCGATCTTTTCGACCACGCCGCTTCTTTTGGCTCTAATGGACTCCCACGCGTCTCTAGCCACCACTTTTTCCATTCCCGTGCCTACCATTGGCGCTTCGGTACGAAGCAAGGGCACGGCTTGGCGCTGCATATTTGATCCCATTAACGCCCGGTTGGCGTCGTCGTGCTCCAAAAATGGAATGAGGCTCGCCGCCACACCCACAACCATTCGAGGTGTAAGGTCGATCAACTCCACTTTGCTTTTTTCTACTAGTATGATCTCCCCATCTTTTCTCGCTTCTACATAGTCCCCTTTGATCTCGTTACCCTCAATAATCTCTGTATTGGCCGGAGCGATAATCTTGCCTTCTTCTTGAGCGGCGGTGAGATAGACAATCTCATCTGTAATCTTGCCATCCTTAACCACTTTATAAGCCGCTTCGATAAAGCCTAGATCGTTGACTTTGGCATACGTGGAGAGGGTGTTGATCAGACCAATGTTTTGGCCCTCTGGCGTTTCAATAGGACATATTCGTCCGTAATGGGTAGGGTGCACGTCACGTACCTCAAAACCAGCCCGTTCTTTGATAAGTCCCCCTTCCCCAAGTGCTGAGAGCCGTCTTTTATGTGTGATTTCGCTCAAAGGATTGGTCTGATCCATAAACTGTGAAAGCTGACCGCTGGAGAAGAATTCAAGCACGGTATTGGTGATCATTTTTGAGTTGATCAAGTCATGAGGCATCAAATCATCAAGATTTCCACTAATGGTGGTCATCTTGTCTTTAATCGCCTTTTGCATCTTCACAAGCCCGGAGTGCAGCTCGTTGGCCAAAAGCTCGCCTATGGCTCGGATCCGTCTATTACCCAAATGATCCCTATCATCAATACGACCCTGGCCGTTTTTGACTTTGATGAGATACTGGACCGTCTTGATAATATCTTCGCTTGTGAGCACCGTTACATATTCAGGTACTTGCAAGCCCAGCTTATGGTTCATCTTCATACGCCCAACACGGGTGATATCATAGCGTTCTGGATCAAAAAAGAGCTGTTTGATAAATGTTTTAGCCGTCTCTTTGGTTACCGGTTCGCCCGGTCGCATCACTTTGTAGATACGGATCGCCGCTAGATCATTTTCATCTTCGATTCCCTCAGTCTGTTTGAGCAGTTTCAAACTCTCTTGATCGGCTAAAAAGGAGTTGATGATCGCTTTGTCTTTTCCGCTGGCAAGATCGTTAACGATTTCAAATTCTTCAATACCCAGCTCTATAATTTTTTTAAGTTTCGTTTCATCAAGATGTGTAAGGGTATCAAAAAGTACCTCCCCACTCTCTTGATCAATAATAGGAGAGGCTAAATAGCGCTCCATCAACACCTCAATAGGAAACTCTATATATCGTACACCCTCTTCAATTAGTTTTTGGGCTTTCTTTTTTGTTAGCCTTTTGCCAGCCTCAATAATGAGATTACCCTCTTCATCTCTGACATCAAACTCTACCCGCCCCACAAAATCCTCAGGCCGAAACTCTATGTAAAATTTGTTATCTTTTGCTATGATTTTTGTAATAGGGTAAAAAAGTTTTAAAATATCTTGTTTGCTGTATCCTAATGCTCGAAAAAGAATAGTAGAAGGAATTTTTCTACGCTTATTGATACGCACATATAATATCTCTTTGGGATCATATTCAAAATAGAGCCACGCACCCCTGTCTGGAATGATCTGCGCAGTATGGACCATTGCGCCCCCGGCAGTAGTAGCCTCTTCTTCTTTAAAAATTACCCCCGGACTTCGGTGCAGCTGATTCACAACTACTCGCTCTACGCCGTTGATGATAAAAGAAGTCCTATCTGTCATAAAAGGGATGTCTCGAACATAAATAGACTGCTCTTTGACATCTTTTACATCAATTCTCTCTCCAGTACTCTCATCTCGTTCCCAAAGTACGAGACGAACATTCATCTTGAGCGATACACTATAGGTAATGCCTCGCTCCATACACTCTCGAACGGTATATTTGGGCTTGATGATTTCTGAGCCGACATACTCCAACGAAATTCTGTTTTGAGCGTCGTGAATAGGGAAAACTGATCTAAAAACTTTTTCTATTCCACTGGTAGAGCGATCCTTTTGATCTGCCATCAAAAAATTTTCGTAACTGCTTTTTTGAAGTTGTAAAAGATTGGGGACTTCAAGTTCTTGAGGGATTTTTGAAAAATCGACTCGGAGTCTGCTACCTGATTTTAGATTATTTAGCATAGACTAACCTCATTTATTCGTAGTTTTTACCTTAAGGTAATAAGTGGGAGGGGGTGTATTATATCGTAATTTTTATTAAGAAGAGGAAAAGCTCCTCTTCTAATTCTATTTAAAAGTTTTATTTAATTTCTACTTTAGCGCCAGCTTCTTCAAACTGCTTTTTAAGCTCTTCAGCTTCTTCTTTACTTACGCCTTCTTTAATAACGGTTGGAGTTTTTTCAGCCGCTTCTTTAGCCTCTTTGAGACCAAGGCCTGTTACTTGTCTAATTACTTTAATTGTGTTGATTTTCTTAGGACCAGCATCCGTAAGTACTACATCAAACTCTGTTTTTTCTTCTGCTGCGGCACCACCCTCAGCACCACCGCCAGCAACCGCACCGGCTACAATAGTAGGTTGAGCACTTACACCAAATTTCTCTTCAAACTCTTTTACTAGCTCGCTAAGCTCCAATACACTGAGATTTGAGATATATTCAATCACATCTTCTCTTGTACAAGCCATACTCTCTCTCCTTTGATTTTAGTTTTCTTTTTGTTGTCGAATGTTTTCTAGTACAGTTACAAAATTTTGCTTAGGCGCATTCCAAACATAGAGCAAGTTTCGAAGTGGAGCAGTCCAAACAGATAGCAACATTCCAAGAAGCTCCTCTTTGCTTGGCAGCTTGGAGTACGCCTCTATCTTTGCCGCATCTGCCACTTCGCCTTCAAAATAGCCTTGCTTGATTTTAAATCGATCCTTGTGATCTTTGGCAAAATCTGTAACTGTTTTGGCCAAATCCACAAGATCGTTACCCCAAACCAACAAATTGGTATCTTTGAGTTCAAAATCTTCCACGCCGTTATTTTTTAGGGCGATGAGCGCTAAAGTATTTTTGACTACTCTGACTTTAAGCCCTTTTTCTTTAGCCACTCGTCGAAGCGACTCAATTTCTGGTACCGTCATACCTTTATAATCACAATCGACGATGGCCGTAGCGTTTTTGAACTCTTCCGTGAGGTAACGTACGACCTCTTCTTTTTGGCTTCGTGTCAAATCTTTTTACCTCCTTTCCGACAGAAGACTTCAAGCAGGTCTTATTGGATGCCCGCTATCTTCAGTCTAAGATGAAAAACTACGCTTTGATATCC
>JALWCE010000048.1 GCA_027036935.1 Nitratiruptor sp.
GCCTTGTAAGGGTCCACCTCGATATCGATGGCACTTTGGTATCCGCCAAAGACCTCCACATTGCCTATTTTTGGATTGGCCAAGAGGTAGGGCTTGATATGCGAATCGGCGATCTTTCTGATTTCAGGCAGGGTGATGTTGCCGTCTTTTGGACGCAGCGCCACCACTTCCACCGGCAGCGTAAAGTCACCTACGGTGTAGATAGAAGGGTTGGCAGTGCGGGGCAGTTTGCCCTTGGCGATAGAGAGGGCGTTGGCCACATCCACCGCGGCAGCTTCGAGCCCCTTTTCATACTCAAACTCCGCTTTGACGATGGAGAAGTTGGCCACGTTCACACTGGAGACATCCCGCACGAGACTGATACGGCTGATCTCCTCCTCGATGGGTTTGCTTACGGTATTGGCCACCACCTCGGCCGTAGCTCCGGGGATCGAGGTGATCACCACCACCTGTGGGCGGTTGGCGTCTGGAAAGAGATTTTTGGGCAGCTCTTTGAGCCCAATAATCCCTATCACAAAAAAGCCAAAGATGATCGCAAAAAGCAGATAGGGGCGTTTGTAAAAAAACTCAAACATCTACTTCTCCTTCAGCTCGATACCGCTAAGAAGCTTGAGCAAGATATCAGGTTTGGCCACTACCACTTTTTTGCCGCTAAGATCCTCTTGGACTACCACGCCCTCTTCGGAGCTGGCCAGGATATGTACGGGTAAGGCGCTTGCGTGATTGCCGTGGGCAATGAGTACATAGGAGCGGCCGTTGCGATCAAGAATCGCATCTTGGGGCAGTACAATCCCTTTGCCTTTGAAAGTGATCACCCGTATTTTGACCCGCTCCCCTTCTACAAGCTCAGGATCGCTTACATCGGCTCTATACTCTTGCAAAGAGTTGAGGGTAGAGCGCAACGGATGCAGAGGATACTCTTTGGCTTTGTAGACCAAAGAGAGCCCTTTTATATTTTTTGGCAATCGCACGAGCAGATAGTTGCCCTCTTGGGTATTGACACGCACTACCCCTCGGCCGGGCATCGCCAAGTCGCCTACATGGAGCATCTGTTTGGCTACGATACCCTCTACGTTCGATTTGAGTGTAGCGTAGGTAAGCTCATTTTGCAGCTGCTTTTTTTGGGCCTTGAGCGACACAAGACGAGATCGCAATGCAGCAAGCTTCGCTTTGGTCGATTCGATCTGATTTTGCTCTTTTTCATACTGTTCTATAGAAGCACCCTTGACTTTGAGCAGCTTCTTGGTCCTGGCATGGATACGCAAGAGATTGGCCAGGATCGTTTTGGTCGCTTGGAGCTCTTCATTGACTGAAGAGATCTGAGCATCGGTCGCTTCGAGCTGAGAGCGCACGGGCATATCGTCAAGACGTGCTACAATCTGGCCTTTATGCACCATGCTACCCTCTTTGGCCACCTCCAGCACCCGAGCGGGAAATTTCGAAGAGATGGTCACACTTTTGTCGTTTTGCACCAAAGCCAGATAATCCACACCCAGCTTGAGCTCTTGGGGTTTTGGCGTGATGGTATGCACGATTACCGCATACTGCTTGGCTATTGGCAGTGCTGCCTCTTCGGCCTTTTTCTTTTTGATCAGGCGCACAGCCCCTACCACCAAGAGCGCAACGACTACTAAAAATATAAGAATCTTAACGATTTTTTTCATTCCACTATCCTTTCAAGATCATTTCCGTACAATACCGCAAGTCCCGCCAGCAGATGCCACTTTTGCGCTTTGGCTTTAGCCAGATCGGCTCGTGCTTGCAAAAGAGTATCTTCGTAGCGCAAATACTCCTCCTCCGTCAGCCGTCCTACGCTAAAGGCCGTTTTGGCGTATCGCAAGAGATCTACCTGACGGGCTACTTTGCGCTTGGCGATAGCTATCTTTTTGTCGCTAAGAGCCAATTGTTCCTCCAGCGCCTTGGCCTGAGCTTGCAACTCCATCCTCCTTTTGGCTATTTGGGTCTCTTGCTCCAAAACTTTGGTACGCTCAAGCTCAGTATCGGTTATATTGCTCTTTGATAGGGGCAGCACGACCTTAAGAGCCACATCACCATACCCTCGATGTACATCTTTTTTAAAGACTACATCTTTTTGGGCATAATTTTGACTCCATTTAGCCTCTAAAAGCACTTTAGGTACGAAGCGATCCTTGGCGGCTTTGAGGTTTGCTTTTTGAGCCTTGAGTCGAGCCTGCAAGGGTAAAAGAGCAAACATCTGACTCTTTTGGAGGGAAGCTTTTTGAAAAATCGGCTCATATCCTCCTACCTCCAAACCGGTAAGCGCCGATATTGCAGCCTTGAGTTGGGCTTGGCGCTGGGCGATATCTTGCATCTTAAGCTCTATCGAATCCAAAGCGCTGGCGATCTTGTCTAGCGCTACGGGAGGGGTGCGTCCGCTTTGGACTTTGATTTTTAGATCCTCGTAGCTCTTTTGCAAGGAGCGGCGTGTGGCTTCCAACGCCTCTTGGAGCCGCTTTACATAGCCTAGATCCGCATAACTACCCAAAATCACCCCTTCGTTTTTGTAGATGTTTAACTCTTTTTTGAGCCGCGCGCTTTGGAGCAGATACTCCATCTTCTTTTGGAGATCCCAAAGCTCTTTAACAAAGAGAGGCATCGAAGCATTCGCTCCTACTCTGGCGATATTTTGGGCAAAAGGCAGCGGCTCGTGGGATTTGAGCAAAGCGTTGGCCTCGGTGGGCGGTACGGGACGCAGATTGGTAGCGCTGTTGTAGTGCTCAAGACTTCCAAAAAGCGAGATCTGAGGATAGAAACGATCGCTCACCTTTTGCTTTTGCAGCTTCATAATCTGTACAAGTTGCTCATCCACTTGGGTGATTGGCTGCTTTTTCAAAGCTTCAAAAAGCTGTGATAGAGGCGAAGCCTCCAAAGCCAGCAACGCACTACAGAACAGTAGGACTCTTTTCATTGTTGTTTCCTTATCGCTTTGAGTATTTTTTTGGCCAACACTTTGGCCACATCTTCTATCGTTGGTTCAGGTAGTACCTCATATCCACTGACAAAGGAGCTCACTTTGTAGCGAAGTCCGCTCGTAGTCTGGTGCATTATAAGCGTTGAGATTATCATCATCTGTACTACCATCGGATTTTCTATCTCAAAAATACCCTCCTCTATCCCCTTGTTAAGGATGGAAGTGAGGGTATTGAGCGTGCGAGAGAGCAACCTTGTGGCATTTTCGCTCATATGCTCGCCGTTATCCGCAAACTCATGGGCCAAGATTGCGGCAAAACAGGGATTTTTTTCCAAAAAAGAGCCCACCCCCTCAATATAGCGCTCCAACCGCCCGCTCGCGCCGCCAGGAGGCAATATCTGCTCGATATACTCCACCAGCCCCTCGAGCCGCTCCAAAAGTATGGCTTCATACAGATGGGCCTTGTCTTTGAAATGGTAATAAATCGCCGCCTTGGTAATGCCCGTCTCTTTGGCTATGGCATCGAGAGAGACCCCCTCATACCCATATTTGGCAAAATGGCGTGCGGCGATACGCATTAACGACTCTTTTTTACTCACTAGCGACCTTTACTAAACTTTTAGTAAGTATAAAAAAATAAGACTTAAAAAAGCCTTATTGTTTGTTGAGCACTTTTGAGCGCCCAAGCGCCGCTTCGATCTCCTCTTTAGCAATATCTCCTTCAAGTTCTAACTCCACTGCGCCATCTTCACCCCCTACTTTCATATCGGCGATCTTCTTTTTCGCCTCGTCACTCATACATTCGCACTGCCCTGTAGCGCAGTTTTCGACCATTTTAATGATGTTGGCCTTTTTCACCTCGCCTGTAAAGGTGACTTTGACACCCTTGTCCGTCGTATTGACCTCTTTTTTGATCATCTTTCATCCCCTCTAACTTTAAAATCATATTATAATTTTTACAAAAAGCTAAGAGCATGCCCTACGAGTTAGCAATCCTTACCCTCTTTCTCATCGCCTCTTTGGCGGCCATAGTGGTGCGAAAGATCCATCTGCCATATACAGTGGCTTTGGTGGCTATTGGTTTGGTGCTTGGCAATATAGGGCTGCTCCACCCGCCAAAGCTTACTCCCGAGGTCCTTTTCGCTCTCTTTTTGCCCGGACTCATCTTTGAGGCGGCTATCCATCTCGATGGCAAAGCAATGCTACGAGATATCTGGAGCATCATGGCGCTGGTCGTACCCGGTGTGGTGGCTTCGATGGTAGTGAGCGCGGCGATCTTAGTCTATGCTGGACAACTCTTACCTATCATTCCATCCCTCACCTGGCCTATCGCCTTGCTCTTTGGAGCGGCTGTGGCGGCTACGGATCCCGTGGCAGTGGTCTCGCTCTTTAAAGAGCTGGGAGCTCCCAAAAGATTACGGCTATTGATAGAGAGCGAAAGTCTACTTAACGACGGCACCGGTATTGTGATATTTGCTCTGGTACTAGGCTACATCGAGCATAAAGCCCAGATCGACGGTAAAATATTGCTCGATTTTTTACGGGTCACGGGTCTTGGCGCACTGATCGGTACGCTCATGGCTTTGGGTGTGGCGTGGATGGTAGAGGATCTAGATGACCCAATGATCGTCATCACCATGAGTGTCATCGCCGCCTACGGCTCCTTTTTGATAGCCGATCAGATGGGAGTGTCTGGAGTGATCAGCACGGTGGCTACCGGCCTTATCCTCCAAAACAGGGTGCTCTCTTCCATTTATCCCTCCGTGCGTCTCAGCGTAGAGGGTTTTTGGGAATTTATGGCCTTTGCCCTCAACTCTTTGATCTTTTTGTTGATGGGATTTTCCGTCAAGATCGATATGCTCACCTCCTTTTGGCCTATCATCCTCACAGCCTATGTGGCGATGGTTTTGGCTCGATTTTTCGTAGTGACAGCCGTCTGGGCGATTCTTTATCCCACTAGACTACGGTTCCCTCTCTCATGGGCGCTAGTAATGAGCTGGGGAGGGCTTAGAGGAGCCCTTTCTATGGTGCTGGCCCTCTCTTTGCCAGACTCACTAGTCTACAAAGACGTAGTGGTGACGATGGTCTTTGGGGTGGTGTTGCTCTCCATCTTTATCCAGGGCCTCACCATCGCTCCGCTTGCAAGATGGCTGGGTATTTTGGGGAGTAAAAAACAACTAGAAGAGTATGAACTATTGCGTGCTCAGGCGATGCTGCTCCAAATAGCTCTTGATGAGATAGAAGATCTACAAAAACACCATATCGCGTCCACACAGACTTTAGAAAAAGTGGCCAAAGAGTACCAAAAGATCAAAGAGCAGCTAGAACAAAATTTACAACAAAACGCCCCTCAAGGAGATCTCTTGCGTACAGAAGAGGAGCTGCGGGTCAAACGCCATATCCTCAATATTCAAAAAGCAAGACTTTTTGAAGCGTATCGCAAAGGTACGATTGGCAAAAAAGTTTATGAACAATTAAACGCCGAACTAGATGCGCAGCTTTTGCAAATAGACAATATGGAGAACTGATGAACTGGCAAGAGATCAAAATCGATATCCAAAAGAATAGAAAAAAGATCAAACAACTAGGCCCCGGTATCATCACAGGAGGCGCGGGAGACGATCCAGCCGGTATCGCCACCTATACCCTCGTTGGTGCTACCAGCGGCTTTTCTCAGCTGTGGCTTTTGCTGCTCTCCACGCCCATGATGATCGCTATCCAAAATATGGCAGCTCGCATCGCACTGGTGACGGGCAAAAGCTTGCCAGAGATCACCAACGCCTTTTACTCCAAAAAGCTCACAATCTTCATGATTTTTGTGCTTTGCATCGCAAATATTTTCACCATTGCAGCCGACCTCAATGCCCTAGCTGCAGTGCTGCACATCCTCACGGCCAAAAGCACTCTTTTTTGGCTCGTGGTGGTCACTGCCCTCATCGCCGCTTTGGTAGTTTTTGGCTCGTACAAAATGGTCAAACATATACTAGTGGGCCTCACATTGCTACTGGGTCTATACATCCTCTCCGCCATCTTGGCCAAACCGCCTATCAAAGAGCTGCTCATGGATACATTCATCCCCCATATCCAGTGGCAAAGCGCTTGGATAGCCGCCGCTTTGGGACTGCTGGGGACCACAATCTCTCCCTATCTGCTCTTTTGGCAAGCATCGGAAGAGATAGAGGAGAAAGCCACCATAGTCCAGGCCGACCTGGCAGACTGGGATACGATGGTGGGAATGCTCTGGTCCAATCTACTAGCGTACTGCATGATCATCACGGGAGCTATGCTCTTGCATGGCATCAATGTCCAAGATATCGCCAAGCTCGCCCTCGCTTTGAAGCCCGTAGGCGGCCAATACGCCTTTTTGATCTTCTCTTTGGGGATCATCGTCTCAGGACTCCTCTCTATCCCGGTACTTGCGGGCTCTACAGCCTATGCCGTAGCCGATACCTTTGGATGGCGAGAGGGGATGGACAACAAAGTAAGCGATGCCAAAGGGTTTTATGTGGTTTTTACGGGCTCGTTGATAGGAGGTGCCGTGATCGATGTGCTGCCCACCATCTCAGTAGTGGATGCACTCTACTACTCCCAAGTCCTTGACGGCATGCTCATCCCCATCCTCATCGCCATCTTGATGATGCTCTCCAACAATCGCTCCATCATGGGCCCTTTTACTCCGTCACGATTTGAGAACGTTTTTGGTATATTGGCATTTTTTGTTACCACGCTCCTGACACTGATGATGATCTGGCATTGGATACAATAGCAAAAAAAGGAGAGGAAATGCTAAGCCACCTCATCGGTTATCCGGTCCACCTGCTTCTAGCTCACGGCTATTTAGCTCTATTTATCTGGAGTGTGCTCGAAGGCGAGATCGGGCTGATGCTAGCTGGATGGCTCGCCTCAAAACATATGGTTTTTGAGTATGACAAGGTGGTGATGACGGCAATAGCAGGGGCATTTATTGGTGATATGATCACCTTTAGTTTCGGCAAGCTCTTTGAAAAAAGAGCCAAACGGTGGCTTGAAAAAGATCCCAAAAGAAAAAGGATGGCACGAGACCTCATACGACGCTGGGGCGCTTTGGTAATCGTTTTTGAGCGCTTTGTCTACGGCACTCATATCCCCGTACTACTCACGCTCTCTATGGGAGGCTACCCCTTTATCAAATTCCTCTTTTTTGACATCATAGGCGTAGTACTTTGGGCTTTTAGCTTTGTCTCCATCGGCTACTTTTTTGGTCAAAGCGCTATTGATCTGATCCTCTTGATCCAAAAAAATATCTTCGCTACGCTTTTTATTCTTTTGGTGCTTATATTACTTTTTAAAAAATCCACACAAGGGGTGTACAACAAAGATTGGAAAAAGAAAAGCCATTAGTATAGATGACCATAATTAATTTTAGGTTATAATTTTAGGTAAAAATTTAAAGAGCGCGAATGGATGAAATTACTACTATACAATTTTTAAAAAAGAGTAAAATTTTTGCGGGAGTTGATAATAATTTTTTTCAAGAAAACGCCCGCTTCTTCCATCCCGTCACACTCAAACGGCACGAAAGGATCAACGACGGGCTGATCCTCAAATATTTTCATATCATAGCCCAAGGGGCCTGCATTATGCGGCTCACAGATCCGACTACCGGCAAAAGTATCGCCCCGTCTCTTTTACGGGAGGGGGATGGTTTTGATCTGCTTTGCACTATTGAAAACAAAGAGAATTGGGCGGAGTATGTGAGCTTAGAAGAGAGCCTTTTGCTTCGTATCCGTAACGAATATATTCGCCACTGGCTAGAAAGCTATCCCCAAATCAGCGCCAACGCTTTACATATGCTTGTCGATCTCATCAAACAGCTCGAAGAATTTTCCGAATCGGTGGTCTTTTACGATGTCAAAACACGCTTGGCCAAACTGATCTTACGGCTGGCACTCAAAGAGAAAAAGCGCCTCGACTCCAATCGCGTAGACATCCCTTTACATCTGACGCACGAGACACTGGCGGAGATGGTAGGCAGCGTGCGCTCGGTGGTGACCACCAGCCTCCAGGCACTCAAAAAAGAGGGGCTTATCCTTGATCAAAGAGCCCACCTCATCGTTCAAGATCTCGAAAAACTCAAAAACAAACTTGCCGCTTTACTCCCCTAAACCAATCGATGGCCAAAAGCTTGAAGATTTCCCCAAGCTTCCCCGTCTTTTCCAAGATCGGCTTCGCTCTTTCCTGGATAGCGGGACTCATCTGCTCAAACTCCGGTAAATCAATATGTGCCATCTTTGCTCCTTTATGATACAATTGGAGCTATGGATATTATTATAGCAGGCGCGGGGATGGTAGGTTTCAAATTGGCTCAAACCCTCTCGCTTAAACACAATATCATCATCATCGACAAAAACAAAGAGGCTCTTTCCAAACTGGCCGAATCGATAGATGTGATGCCCGTACACGGCAATATTGAAGATCCCGATACCTATAAAGGCTTTATGGATCGCCACTTTGATATCTTTATCGCCGTCACCGACAACGACGAAGCGAACATCCTCTCCACCCTCATCGCCGACGATACGATAGACGTAGACAAAAAGATCATCCGCTTGCGCAACCCATACTTTGCCAAAAGCACTATTGCCCAAAAGCTAAGAATAGATGAGGCGGTCTTTCCTTTCATTGAAGCCGCAGGCTCGATCGAACAGCTACTCAAATTTCCCAAAGCTCATAATGTTAAAAATTTTATTTTCACTTCCCACTCCCTCGTATCCGTCGCCGCACAAGAGGCGCAGATCAAGAGTATCGCCAATATCCAAGATATACAACTCAAAGTAGTTGGTATAGAGCGCCAAAAAAACTTTTTTATTCCCACAAAAGAGGAAACTATTTACGAAAATGATCTTTTATACCTATTTGGGCAAAAGGATCAAATCAAAGCAGTATGCGCCAAACTCAACCACAAAGCACCCAATCAGATCAAAAGAGTGGCAATCTTTGGCGCCGATCTTTTAGGACTTGAGATCGCCAAAGCTTTTTTGGCTCATAAAATAGAGCTTAAAATCATCGACAAGGATCCAGAACGCTGCAAAAAAGCCTCTGAGACTTTGCAAGAAAGAGCCACGATCATCAACAGCCGCTATATCGAACACACTATCTTTGAAGAGGAAAATGTCAAAAACGCCGATATGGTGATCTCTACAAGCAACGACGACGAGGACAATATCATCCGCTGCCTCGAGGCCAAAGAGTATGGAGTGCCTAAAACGGTGGCGGTCAACAACGATATGGAGTTTTATGCACTCATGCACAAACTTGGCATCATAGCCGTACGAGGTCCCAAAATGAGCGCCTACTACTCCATCCTTGAAAAGATCGCCTCAAGCGCCGTCATCATCGAACGCCACTACTGCGGAGGTAGAGGGACAATTGTGATGCGTAAGATATTTCCTACTTCCGAGCTCATTGGCAAACAGATCAAACCGATCAAAAAAGAGGACGTACGACTATTTCTCATCAAAGAGGAAAAAATTTTAGATTTTACTCAGGCTCAAACTTTACAAAGTGGCGATGTAATTGCCGCTTTTACCACATCTAAGAACGAAGAGCAGATCAAAGAGTGGATATCCAATCTGTAAAAAATATCGCCAAATTTTTGGCCACGATAGGGCTCGTACTCTCCATATTTTTGACCATCCCCTCCATAACGGGTCTTTTGTATCATGAGCCTATCAAAACTTATCTGATTTTCAATCTCGTCTTTTTTCTCTTTCACTATATTTTGTATATGGCTTTGGCCAAACATCCGCCTAAAATGAGCATCAAAGAAGGGATTTTCGCCGTCAATCTGATCTGGATACTTTTAGGCATCGGAGGCGGTATGGGTCTGTATCTCACATCCCATATCACTTTTGCCCAAGCCTTTTTCGAAGCGATCAGCGGCTTTACCACCACGGGAGCCACCATCTACTCCGATATCGAGTCCCTCTCGCATACTACCTTGATGCTGCGCAGCCTCTACCACTGGTTGGGTGGTATGGGGATCATCGTACTGGGTGTGGGTCTGCTCACTCTTGTCAACCCCACGGGCTCCTTGACCCTTTTCAAAGCCGAATCCACCGGAGTCACCCTCGAAAAGCTCACTCCAAAAATCAAAGATACGGCTCTGCGCCTGTGGGGAATCTACGCTTTGCTCACTCTAGCCGATGCGATTTTGCTCTGGGTGGGCGGGATGAGCCCTTTTGATGCGATCAATCACGCATTTTCTACCATCAGCACAGGAGGATTTTCGACCAAAAACGCAAGCCTTGGGTACTGGGCACACAACTATTACATTTTATGGGTGACGACTCTCTTCATGTTCGTCAGCGGCATCAACTTCATAGCCCACCTCAAAGCCCTCTACGGCGACTTCAAGGGCTACAAAAGCGAGGAGGTGGTCTGGTACACCGTGATCTTTTTGCTGCTCTCGGCAGCTTTGAGCCTCACTCATATCCTAAGAGGAGACGACAGCTGGTTTCACTCCCTCACCCACTCCTTTTTTACTATCTCTTCTATCATCACCACCACCGGTTTCGCTTCTACAGATTATGGCCAATGGTCGAGTGTGGCCATCGCCATCATCTTCGTCCCAATGTTCATCGGTGCCAACGCCGGCAGCACCGCCGGCGGGATCAAGGTGATCCGCTATGTGGTGCTTTTTAAAAATCTTGGTGCCCAACTCAAGCAAATCTTGCATCCAAACGCCATCGTCGGCATCTATATCGACGGCAAAAGGATCGGCAGTAAAGTCCTTGGCAGCGTGAGCGGCTTCTTTTTTATCTATATACTCACTACATTGCTCTGCTCTTTTTACCTTTTGACCAAAGGGTTCGACTTTTTGACCGCTTTTAGTGCCGCCATCGCAGTTATTGGCAATATAGGCCCAGGATTTGCCCACGTGGGGCCTGCGAACAATTTCACGATTTTTAGCGATTTTGATAAGATTGTTCTATCCCTTTTCATGATCATCGGTCGGCTGGAGTTTTATACTTTCATCATTCTTTTTAGAAAAGAGTTTTGGAAGAAATTTTAAGGACGAAGCATGATCAAGCGCCATATTACCGAACAGACCGCCATTTTCCTATCTTTTCTTAAGTGGATGATCCTCTCTAGTATCACTGGTATCATCATCGGAGCTATCGTCACCCTCTTTTTAAAAACGATCCATTACGGCGAGCATCTGCGAGACAAACTCCCCTTTCCCTACTACTATCTCCTGCCTTTTGTCATGGTGCTGGTGGTGTGGCTTATCAAGACTTTCGCTCCCAGCGCCGAAGGGCACGGGACGGAGAAAGTGATCGAAGCGGTTCACAAACGCCATGGCAAGATCGATCTAAAAGTGGTACCCGTAAAACTCATCGCCACGGTGCTGACCATCTTCGCCGGTGGCTCAGTGGGTAAAGAGGGACCTGCTGGCCAGATCGGTGCGGCCTCGGCCAGCGGGCTGAGCGATCTTTTTCGCTTTAGCGATCAAGATCGCAAGAAGCTCGTCATCTGCGGCATCAGCGCCGGCTTCGCCTCGGTTTTTGGGACTCCCATCGCCGGAGCGATCTTTGGAGTGGAGGTGCTCATCATTGGCGTCATTTTGTACGATGTGCTGCTCCCTTCTTTTATCGCCGGATTTGCCGCCTTTACCACGGCGCAGTTTTTGGGAAT
>JALWCE010000049.1 GCA_027036935.1 Nitratiruptor sp.
CGTTGTATTCGTGTTTAGCCGGTAGCCCTTTATCAGCTTGCATAGCATCGATGATGCCTGTATGAGAAATGTACCTTGATATCAATGTATCACTTCCATTTATGTATGTCTTAAATTCAACGGGAATATCAGCGTCTATCAGGTTGTTCTTCGAACTGCTTGCCACATAGACTTTCAAGTAAGATATCCCCCACTCCTCTAACTGGCCAGGTTTATCTGATATTGGTGATAACGGAGGAGTTGCAAGTTGAATAAATACGGGTAGGAGAGGCAAACCAATATAGAATGTTATTGCTATCGCAATGAGCCATGCTCCTGCTGACCGGCCTATTCTGAAAGGTAATGCTATCAACATTATGCCTATGGCTATTAATGGAAACCAGTATGTTTGGAAAAAATAACCAAGAAATCTGATCGTATAAAGGAATATGATATTGTACGAAACAAGTCTTATTAAAGGACCTAGGATGTCCCCATAGAGAATTATTGCTTTTAATGCTCTGAAGGCTGTATAGTAGACTATCAGCATTAGTCTTTGCTCTGCCAGAAAATCCAGAGTCACGTCGTTCCACGTGTAGAACCCTGTCCAACTAGAACCCATCAGATCTGCTATACCAGTAACGCCTTCCTTTATAAAGTCTATTGAAACTAGCAAAGTAAATACTAAAATTGAATCCCTGATCATCATAGGGCCCCATTTTTTTAACGAATAGACAGGTATTGGCAGCGAATAGATGAGAACCCCTAAATAGTAGGTCAGGAAAGATAAGTAGAAAGCTATTAGAACGTAGTCCTCAGTTTGATACATACCTGGCTACTCACCCTGTTATAGATCTAACCACATAGCTCACCAACGCAAAAACAGTAGTTCCCATGGCAAGCCAGAAGGACGCCCAAATCGAGTCTTCTATTAAGCTGTCACCTGCTCTCTTGAGCCTAGCAAATGGTATCGGCGCACCTTTGAGTGTCCACCCAATACTCCATGTCAATATGAACATTGACCATGCAATAGCTGTTACTTTAGTTGTTAGATCCTGAATAAACTGTACTGCATCCATTACATACCACCATATCTCATTTTTCTCTTATACTAGGGGGAGATCTCCGACAGTACTGTGAAAGGAATTACCAACTTTCCTTGATCAGGTATTTTCGATACAACATAATTCTGCGAGATATATGTCGCGTTATCTGGTTCTAAATTGATTCCCGGCGGTTTTACTAAATAGAAAACAGTTCTAGGCTCACCTGTTATGAGCAAATAACCGCTAAGACTCGAGTTCAAGCAAAGTTTTATTTGAGTAACAGAACCATTAAAAGCGCCATACTGATCTAGGTCTAGTCTCTCACTACGCGTAATATTAAAACGTTTACTCGGAATCATTATGCTATGGTTTACTCCCATCATTATAGGATATTCAAGCAACGCGTTACCAACTAGTGGTACATAATTATACATAAGAAGCTCACTAAAGGGATAGTGTACATATATTCCCTCAACAGCAGAGGATAAGAAAGTGTATAAATATTCTGTATTATTATTGGCATATATCCTAGCATAAAACAAAGATTTATACGGATCTTTATATACATCAACAGCATAAAAATCCTTGCTTAGTATTGGTATAATGAAATAAAACAAATACTTGTTACTCCCCGTATTATAGAGTGCTATAACTGATAATAGTGTTCCTAGGGTTATTTCAGCAGTATAGTTCCTACTGTATGAATAGAATAGAATAACATTACCGCCGAGTTCTGTTGAGTTAAAAACCGTTCCATTACCTGTAGTCCGTAAAGATACCCATTTTAGTGGAATCATCTGCTTTGGATATATATTTAGTGTATAATACCTAAACGGATTCTCGAATACAATAAATGATTCATTGGATCCGTTTATGTTTATAGAATATTCTGATAATTCTTTAGGAGGAATGACTACTATAGATGGGTGTAGCTCTATTGTCGCATTGGCATCGATTGATCTTAACTCACTATATGCTCTAAGTTCTATAGTGGTTCCATATTTATATGGAATGATTGTTGAATAGTTTAGATTTGTGGAATTGATGGAGATGTAGACTTCATTCCCAGATGTTTTATTTAGAATTACATTGAAATCAGGTCCCATTGAATATATGCTATTGCTTTTGATGGTATCTCTGAGAATACCATTCACGTAGAGATATAACCGTCTCAGGTTTGAACTATAATGAAGTCTGTAAGTGATTATTGCTTTTTCATCATCCAAGGCTACTCTATTATCAACAGGCATTAGATATACGCTGTCTGTATCAGATAGCTTTGCTGAGATATTTATTCTGAAGATATTATATTGAATACCTCCTGTTCTAGTATTCCCGTCTGTTAAGTTTATGTAAACTATACCCTTTCCTCCTTTTAAGACATATCTTTTAACATGGTTCCAACTAAATAATGGAGAAACAACAAACTTGTATCCATCATTTATTTTATCTATGTTAATTTTTGTGTACCTTGAATAAGTATACATTACATTTTTATGTACTCCAAATCCGTTGAGTTCTGGGAAAATAGTGTACTCATATAACCTGCTTAGATAACTGTCTCCTATTAACCCTGTTATTTTCCTTTTTAAATATAGGCATGTACTGTTGTAAGGTAGCTGACTCCTTTGTTTCTCTACTGGAATAATGTGAGAATCGTCTGTAATGAGTGCTATTACATTGCTATTATTGACATATGTATATTTGAGTGGATCCAAAATTATTTCTCTCTTTATTAAAGTAGAGTTAGATAGCAAAAGATAATTTATATATACTCTATGTGTTTCACCATTGTATACACCTATAGAGCCATTCGGCATACTAAAGGCTCTTACAGAAATCGGCGTTTCACTACGTATCTTTTCGATAGCATTGTAAGTTGCTTGCTCTGTGTATTTCTGTAATACAACTAGTGAATTAACCAAAATTACAATAATAAGGAGGGCTCCAATAACGTTAGAAAGACCTTTCCTTCTTTCGGCTTTTGAATATTTCAACCTGACCCCAAGTGTTAAAATTGTTGTATATTAAGGTGATTGGTATTTACAGGCCTAAAAATTAAAAATTACCTTCCTAGCAATTCCTTTGTAACCCTATCAATATAAGAATCTTGCTCCTCGTATTTAGAGTAACCTATTAGGTCATAGAATTCCTGTCTAGTCATCATTTTGCCGAGGATATCCCTCTGTGTACCCTTCTCCCTAATGACTTTGAGAGCTTCCCTCATCGCGCCTAGAGAGATCCTCAGCAAAGTTACCGGAAAAATAACGAGTTTATAACCCCATTCTTTGAACTGGTCTACTGTATAGTACGGTGTTTTCCCGAATTCGGTCATGTTAGCTAGTAGAGGGACACTTATTTTGCGTGCAAATTCCTTGAATTCCTCTTCGCTAGTTAGTGCCTCTGGGAATATTATGTCTGCCCCAGCCTTCACATAGATTCTAGCCCGTTCTACAGCACTGTCTAATCCTTCAACTCCTCTGGCATCGGTTCTTGCAATAACAAGGATGTCCCCTCCACCGACCTTCTTTGCGGCAACTATTTTCTTTGCCATCTCCTCG
>JALWCE010000050.1 GCA_027036935.1 Nitratiruptor sp.
GCTCTAATCTTGCTTCAAGTTCTTCAAACTCAAAAGGCTTTTTGATATAGTCGTCTGCGCCCATGTCAAATCCTGCTTTAAGATCTTTTGCCGAGTTGAGGGATGTGATAAATATTGTGCGAATATCGATCTTTTGCTCTTTGAGGATAACTAAGAGCTCCGATCCTTTGAGTCTTGGAACGTTGATATCAAGGAGTAAAATATCGACGTGCTCTTTTTGCAGTAGATTGTACGCCTCCTCTCCATCATGGCATCCAACGACTTGATAGCCTTTTTCTCGCAAATGTTCTTGAATAAGTTCGTATAAGCACAGATCATCTTCTAAAAGAAAGATTTTTACCCTTTTATCCACAGCAGCTCTTTTTAGTTAATTTATTTTTTGAGAGATGATAAAGAATCAGCAGCCATAAAAGTGCGGTGCTGATCATCGTTATGATATTTACATCCTTTTGGATGTGAACGATATTTTGTACGTCAATTCCTTTAAAAATCCAATCAAGCAGCACTCCAAAAAGAACAGAGCCTATGGCGATAGTAGCAAGATAGATACTTAGAGCTTTAGAACCGAGCATCTTTTTGACTACGCCAATAGTAACGGTATTGGTGGCGGGACCAGCGCTTAAAAAAACAAAGGCGGCTCCGGGAGTGACTCCATGAAGCATCAAAGCGGCCGCGATGGGTAAAGAAGCCGTGGCACATACATACATTGGTATGGCTATTGCGACGGCTAAAAGATAGGCTAGCCATACCTTGCCGCTAAGATAATGAGAGAGATTCTCAGGGATGGCTATACTAATAAGAGCGCCTATAACAAGTCCCCAAAAAAGAGGTTTAGCGATATCTCCAAGAAGAGTGATAAATCCGTAGTAGAGTGCGCTTTCCAAAGAGAAATGTTTTTTTCTCATGCCGTTGTGACTACACGAACACTCCTCGCCGCAGTTTGATGCTTGTTTAAAAGATACTGCCATGGCTTTCTCGCCGGTATATGCTGATTTGGTGGGAATAGGAGAGGTATGGAAAACTTTGGTAAGAGTTTTGGTAGGGTCAAGTATATTGACCAAAAGTCCAGCGATAATGGCGATGATCGTAGAAGTGAGGATACGATAGATGGTAAAAAGCCATCCAAACATCCCAAAAGTGGCTAAAATGGAGTCGATGCCAGTAATAGGAGTGGAGATGAGAAAGCTCAGTACCGCCCCCTTGCTCGCTCCTTGTTTTTGCAAACTTGTGGCCAAAGGTATTACACCGCAAGAGCAAACCGGTATAGGAATGCCAAAGATCGTGGCTTTAATAACGGAGGAGGTCCCCTCTTTCCCTAAATGTTTTTGAATAAAGGTGTCTGGAACGATCTCGTGTAGTATGCCGGCTATGAAAAGACCCAAAAGAATATATGGAGCCATAGCATAGCTCAGTTGCAAAAGTGATTGGAACAGATCCATAGTAGAGCCTTTCTTGACTTATATTCCAAATTCGTTATATAATGAAAGTGTTATATAACTTAGCTTTACATCTGCTGAAAGATATTATAAAGGATTGCTTTGGAAAAGTTGGTACGAGTGGCCAAGGCTTTGGCCGATGAGAAGAGACTCGAAGTCTTGGCGCTCATAACCCAAAATCAAAACGTATGTGTATGTGAAGTAAGCAATACACTGGGGATCTCCCAGCCGCTGGCCTCTAAATATCTTAAGCAGCTGCGTAATGCTGGTATAGTGGAAGTAACCAAGAAAGGCAAGTGGAGTATTTATTCGCTGGGCGACACTGCGCTTATTGAACCATTTTTAAAACGTCTGCGTACCTTGTCTCTTCCTCCACTATGTAGATGTGCACGATGTTAAAATTTAGAACTCTTTGTGTATAATGGCAAAAAAATAAAAGGAATAGCATGAGTCTTCCTAATTGTCCAAAATGTGGCAGTATCTATGTCTATGAAGATGGTGAACTTTTGGTTTGTCCCGAGTGTGGATACGAATTTAGCGCAGAAGATGCCAAAAAAGAGGAAGAGGGGCTTATAGTTATTGATGCTCATGGGAATCGTTTGGCGGACGGCGATACTATTATTGTTATCAAGGATCTGAAAGTCAAAGGAGCTAGCGGCGCTATCAAGGCAGGAACAAAGATCAAAAATATCCGTCTTTGCGAAGGGGATCACAACATCGATTGCAAAGTTCCCGGATTTGGTGCGATGAAACTCAAAAGCGAGTTTGTCAAAAAAGCATGATCGTTTTACGCATAGAACATCTGAGCTTTGGCTACTCTCAGGACCGCTTGATTTTTAAAGATTTCAATCTTGAAGTTCGTCAAGGGGAGGTTGTCTCTATCGTTGGCCCAAGTGGCGTGGGTAAAAGTACGCTTTTTGAACTTATCGGTGGATTTTTAAAGCCAATGTCTGGCTCTATTTGGGTTGATCGTTTCTCTAGTATTTTTCAAGATCCCTATACCTCTTTTCATCCAAGCTTTAAGATTATCGATCAAATAGCCGAGGTATGTCAGATTAAAGGAATAGAAAAAGTGGCAAGGCAAATGGATATCGATCCTGATCTTTTACAAAAGTTTCCTCACGAGCTCTCTGGCGGGCAGCTCCAGCGCTGCTCAATTCTTAGAGCCGTCATGATGCGGCCAAAGCTTCTTTTGGCCGATGAGCCCACAAGCGCTTTGGATAACGTGACGAGCTTAAAAGTGATGAAGTTGCTGCTTAGCTATCTTGATAGAGTTGGGATTTTGCTTATCACTCACGATATGGATCTGGCCAAATGGTGTAGCGATAGGATCGTCAAGTTGGGCATAGAGCCTGTCGCTCTTTCTCCAACTCCTCTTGCATCAGATCTCGAAGCTCTTTGAGCCACTCTTTTTTAGGCTCTGGATAAAAGCTTGGTAAATATTTGACTTTAATGGGACCGGGGTTGAGCTCCAGTTTTTTGCTGTTAAATCGTGCTCGGGCACAGATGATGAGGACTGGTTGGACTTTGAGATGAAGTTTATCGGCGATAATCTTGGCTCCCGGTTTAAAAGGGAGTAGCTTATTCCCTTGCGCTCGCGTGCCTTCGGGAAAAATGGCTATAGTTTTTTCCTTGCTTTTTTCCTTTGATTCTTTGAGTAGGTGTACCAAAGATTTGCGATCTTCGCGATCGAGTCGGATATTGTCGGGGAGTTTGAGCAAAAGACCAAAAAAAGGCGTATCGAAAAGTTCCTTTTTGGCAATCCAAACCAAATCTTTGGGGTAAACCGCCTCAATGACAGGAATATCGATGAAACTGGAGTGATTCATAATGATCATCTTTGTTTCTGGATCCGGAGTACCCTCTATGAGGAGTTTGATGCCTAAAAACTTTAAGATTGTTTTGGTGTAGAAAAGTTTGATCTTTTTGTAGTGCTTTTTGGGAAAAAGCAAGAAAGTAAAAATATTAAGCGTCACCAAAATGGTGATGACCGCCGCCCCATAGAGGCCTCTAATCTTTGCAAATATCTTCATCTTTGACCCATCCTATCTTGTCGTTGGAGAGTTTGATCTTGGCGTATCCATCCACTTCATTGAGTTTCAAAAATATCCTGGACTCCGGTAAGACCTCGAA
>JALWCE010000051.1 GCA_027036935.1 Nitratiruptor sp.
CCTGGAAAAAGAGATCGAGCAAAAGTATGGAGCTACGGCCGAGGCGATGGTCCAAAGTGCACTCTATCATATCAAGCTCCTAGAAGACTTGGACTTTAGCGATATCAAAGTAAGCCTCAAAGCCAGCGACGTGGAGCGAACGGTCCAGGCCTACCGTCAGCTGCGCCCACTGGTGCCCTATCCTTTTCACCTTGGTGTGACGGAGGCTGGCACCATCTTTCACGCTACGATCAAGAGCGCCATCGGTATCGGCTCTTTACTGCTCGATGGCATAGGCGATACGATACGGGTCTCCATCACCGGAGAGCTGGAAAAAGAGATCGAAGTGGGCCGAGCCATTATCAAAGATGCCGGCAGAAGCGAGGAAGGGCTCAATATCATCAGCTGTCCCACCTGCGGACGCATCGAAGCCGATCTTGTTAGGGCGGTAGCTGAGGTAGAGGAGCGTACCAAACATATTAAAACACCTCTAAATGTTTCGGTAATGGGTTGTGTGGTCAATGCCATCGGAGAGGCTAAACACGCCGATGTGGCGATCGCTTATGGCAAAGGGAGCGGGCTTATCATGGTGCGAGGCGAGGTGGTGGCCAAGCTGCCAGAAGAGCAGCTGGTGGAGCGCTTTATTCAGGAGGTGGAGAAGTTTGCGGCCAGCCAACGATAAATGTACTATAATGATACGAACAATTTACTCGGAGACGCTTTGGCCCGATGGGTCGAAAGCTTTCGCTTTGGGGTACCCATCGTGGAGAACCGCGTGGAGTAGAAATTAATTTGTATCGTTTCAAAGAGGAGTTTCGTGGAATCACATCTATACAATCTTAACATCGAGCGAGCGGTGCTTAGCTCCATTTTATTTGATCCTCAGATTTTTGAGGAAGTGGCCGCAGTATTAAAGCCAAGCGACTTTTATCACCCTTTTCATCGTAATCTATTTGCTGCGATGGAGGAGCTGTGGCGAGAGGATCAGCCCATAGACGAGGAGTTTTTAAAGGAGAAGCTAGAGCTCAAGGGGCAGTTTGAGGAGGAGCCCTTTTTGGAAGTTATGGCCGCCAATCCCCTCTCCAATACTTCAGCTTATATCAAAGAGCTAAAAGAAAAAGCCCTCAAACGAGAGCTTGTGCATCTTACAAGTGAAATCAAAAAGATCACGGTAGAGCAGGATTTACCGGCGATAGATGTAATCGATGAGATTCAATCTAAACTCTACAAAATCACCTCCCAGACCAGTTCCCAAGATTTTAAAACTTCTGGTGAGGTGATAAAAGATACTTTAGCCCATCTTTTAAAGATGAAAGAGCGGGGCAACTCTATCCTCATTGGGCTTGATACGGGATTTGATAAGCTCAATCACAAAACAGCCGGTTTTAATGCCGGAGATTTGATCATCATCGCCGCTAGGCCCTCTATGGGCAAGACCGCCTTTAGCCTCAATATCGCTCAATCGGTTTTGGATCAAGATAAAGGGGTGGTAATTTTTTCTTTGGAGATGCCAGCCGAACAATTGATGATGAGAATGCTCAGCGCCAAGGCTTCTATCCCGCTGCAGCGATTGCGTGTGGGAAATCTAGACGATATTGAGTGGAGTGAGATTACGAGACTAAGTGACTATTATGCCCAAAAGCAACTCTTTATCGATGACGAGGGGAGCCTTAATGTGCATCAGCTTCGCGCTAAGCTCAGAAAGCTAAAGTCCCAGCATCCCCAGATAGAGTTGGCGATTATTGATTATTTGCAGCTTATGAGTGGTAGCGGGAATAAAGATCGCCATTTAGAGATTAGTGAAATTAGTAGAAGTCTCAAGATGCTTGCTCGTGAGTTGCAAATCCCCATTATCGCCCTCTCCCAGCTCAATCGCTCGTTAGAGAGCCGCGTGGATAAGCGTCCTATGCTCAGTGACCTAAGAGAATCGGGGGCTATCGAGCAGGATGCGGATGTAATTTTGTTTGTCTATCGAGAGGATGTGTACAGACTCAAAGAGGCTAAACAAAAGCAAAAAGAGGCTCAGGCCAGAGGAGAAAAGATCGATGTGGATATTCAAGAGAAGAGTGTAGAAGAGGCGGAGATCATTATCGGTAAACAGCGAAACGGTCCTACGGGCGTGGTAAAACTTTGGTTTCATAAAGAGTATGTAAAATTTGCCGAAGAGGCGGCTGAGACTGTGCGAGAATACGAACCAAAAGAGAGTAGTTTTGAGGTACCCAATTTGTGAGCGTCCCACTCTTTTGCTCTTGGAAAGAGCGATTGGCGGCGTTTGGAGTTTTGTTGAGCATATTTTTGGTAAATCTTGCCCTTGAATACCGTACCTATCAAAATTTTTGGTCCAAAAAACCTCATTATACCGAGGCTGAGGTACTCAATCAGTATAACAAAAATAACTATTGGGTTTTAAAACTTCGTACAAAAGAAGGGGTTTTGTTCTATACAACCTCTCGTGAGGATCTAAAAGACTTGCGAGGTAGAGAAGTTGAGCTCCTCGTTTTTGGTAAAAAACCATCCTTTTTTGACTATCTTCGCTCCTTTTACGCCCCCTCGTATATCCTTGGTCTGCTACCTAAAAGTCTGCGCCAATCTCTTTGGCAAAAAATAGCCTCCCAGCATCGTAATCAATTGGCCAAAGAGCTTTTTGGCGCTCTTTTTTTAGCTATGCCCCTCCAATATGACTACCGCCAAATGCTCTCACTCTTTGGCATCAGCCACCTAGTAGCGATCAGTGGGTTTCATATGGGGCTTTTGTTTGCCACTTTAGCCTTTGTTTTTTACTTTTTATTGCGTCCAATATGGCAGCGTCTGTGGCCGTGGGCCAATCTTAAAAAGGTAGTCTTTATCCTCGCTTTTGGGATCGTTGTAGGCTACGCCGTCTTTTTGGGTTTTGTACCCTCGGTGATACGCTCGGTAATGATGATGGGCGTTGGGCTGTTTATGCTCGATAGAGGGGTGCGCCTACTTAGTTTTGAAACTCTTGGGTGGATCGTGCTTTTGGTGCTCGCATTTTGGCCAAGGCTGCTTTGGAGTGTGGGATTTTGGTTTTCAGTAGCAGGAGTATTTTATATCTATCTTTTTTTACACCATTTTAGGTTATCCAAGCTGTGGACTTTTCTTTTGCTCAATATTTGGGTCTTTTTGGCGATGTTGCCTCTTTCACTCTTTGTGTTTGGGATATGGCATCCGATGATGCTCCTCTCACCTTTGTTAAGCGCTCTTTTTGTGCTTTTTTATCCTTTGGCTCTCCTTTTACATCTATTAGGGTATGGCGGGATACTCGATGGGGTGGTGGAGTTGCTCACATGGGCTGGGCAAGGGATAAAAGTCGATCTGCCTTTATGGCTTTTTGGACTCTATATCCTTGCTTCCTTGATCGCTATGTGGCGACTTGAAGCACTCTATGGGGCATACGGCGCCGTGGCTATATTTTTGATTTACCAAATAGCATAGCTTAAGACCATATAAAAATATAAGCCAAGAGATATAGATCCAGAGCAAGAAAAACAAAATAGCGCTAAAAGAACCGTATAAAGTGGTGTAGGTTTTGTTGTAGACCACATAGTAGACAAAGAGATTTTTACTCACATCCCAAACAAAAGAGGAGATAAAAGAGGAGAGCATTGCCGCCTTTGGATCTATCCAAGCCGTGGCCGAGATTTTATAGGTGATGAAAAATATTAGCCATATGATGAGGTAGGGAAAAATGGATAAAAAATCGATCCAGTCGGTGTAATGGGAACTATCGAGCAGAGTTTGGATCTGGGAGGAGAGATAAAAAGAAAGAGCCAAACCAATAGGAGCCAAAGTGACAAGCGTCCAATAGGTGGTGATAGAGTCCCAGAAGCTTCTAGGGGGGCTTTGGAAGATTTTATTGACGATATGCTCGTAGTTTTGAAAAAACATAACCGAAGCAAAAAGTACGAAAACAAACCCCATAATACTCATTTTAGAGCTATTTTGCATAAAGGTATCGATATAGTGGACGATAGTCTCTTGATGGGTGGGAATAAGATGGGAGAAGATAAAGTTTTTGAGTTTGGCCGAATAGCGCTCAAAGCTTGGCAATCGGATAAAGAGGGAAAAAATGACAAGGAGTAGAGGGACTATGGCAAAGATAGTGTTAAAGCTCAAAGAGGAGGCGTATATCGTCATATCGGGGTCGTAAAAGCGCTTCCACCAACTCTTCGCCGTATCGAGCATGCTCGCTATAATCCCATCTTTCCCGGATTTAGGATGTTGTTTGGATCAAAAGCCTTTTTGATGGCTCGAAAGAGATTCAGCTCCTGCGGGGTAAAAGCGAGCTTCATAAAAGGCGCTTTGGATAATCCTATGCCGTGCTCTCCGCTGAGCGTCCCCCCAATCTCGATGGTCATTTTAAAAATCTCCTCGATCGCTTTATAACCGATCTCTACCTGTTTGGGATCGCTACCATCTACCATCACATTGGTATGGACGTTGCCATCGCCGGTATGACCAAAGCAAGGGATTTTGACATTATACTTTTTGGAGATTTTGTCCACCTCTTCAAGGTATTTTGGTAACTCGCTTCTTGGTACCGTCACATCTTCGTTTATCTTTTTGGAGCCATAGATAGTGATAGATTGGCTAGCGTTTCGTCTAGCAAACCAGATATCAGCTGCCTCTTTTTCATCTTTAGCCACGCGAAATTCGCTACAGCCGTTTTCTTTGAAGTATTTGCGCAGCAGTTCAATCTGGTAGTTAATCTCCTCTTCTACGTTGCCGTCTATGTCGCTAATAAGGATCGCTCCAGCCTCTGTGGGTAGGCCTTTATGAAATTTCTCTTCAACGGCTCGGATAGTAAGATTATCTAAAAACTCCATTGCCACGGGATTTGCCCCGCCCGCAAGGGATTTGTACACAGCGTTCATCGCTTGAGTAACGGTGTGAAAGACTCCCATGGCCGTTTTGGTGCGTTTGGGTTTGGAGAGCAGTTTGAGAGTAATTTCGGTGATGACGGCCAATGTCCCCTCGCTGGCGATGAGGATACCCGCGATATTGTATCCCGCCACGTCCTTAATGGTCTTTTTGCCCGCTCGGATGATATCCCCATTGGGCAGCACCGCTCGCAACGCCATCACGTAATCTTTGGTGATGCCATATTTTGCCGCTCGCATTCCTCCCGCGTTTTCGGCCACATTGCCCCCGAGGGTGGAGTACTCTTGGCTGGCGGGATCTGGCGGATAAAAAAGTCCAAGTTTTTCTACTTCACGCTGTAGTTCTTTGTTGAGCACACCCGGCTGTACCACCGCTACCATATTTTTGGTATCGATCTCGAGGATTTTATTCATATATTTTTCTACCGCCAGTACCACGCCACCGCTTACGGGCAAGGCTCCGCCCGTAAAACCGCTGCCAGCGCCTCTGGGTACTACGGGGATCTTGTGCTCGTTGCAGTATCTAAGGACTTTGCTCACATCCTCTTCATCTTTTGGGAAGACTACCACATCGGGCTTGAAATGCTCCCTCGTGGCGTCATAGGAGTAGGCGAGGCGATGGGGTTTGTCGTTTTTGACATTCTCTTGGCCGATGAGTTGCTTGAGTACTTCGATATGATTTTTGCCTATCATTTCGCCTCCAATAGGTGGGCATAGTAGCTAAAATAGTCGGGGATCTCTTTTGGTCCAAAAAAGTCAAATATGGAACTCTCGATCTCTTTGATGCGGCTGTAAAAAGGGAGCTTAATTGTACTCTTTTTTATCGTGAAAGGATCGCTATGTATAGCAGATAGCGTATAGCAGTCCGCCTCTACTACTCTGTTTTTTAGAACAAAATGGATCGTACCCACTGCAAATTTGTTACAAAAATTTTTAAAATCCTCTTTTTGGGGCACAGGATGGCGGGCTTTGGAGAGCTCTACGGCGAAGAGGTCTGGATGGAGCCACTGCGTATCTGGATGAGTGGCTACGTAATGCTGGTAGGTTTGTAGATTCGGGGCGATGAGTAAAGATCTATCGTACAAGTAGCCCAAAAGTACTTCATCACCTTCGTGAGGTAAAATCTTTGGCTTGGGCAACGACTCTTGGGCCAAAGCGTCGTAGACATCAAAAACGATGGTATCGCCTCCTTGGTAGATGGCACGGGCGACGATGGTGGAATGGTCGGCATCGAAGTGATGAATGACGATACCGCTCATTCCTTTGACGGCCTGTACCGGCTCTATTTTGGCACTTGAGCCTTTTATTGCCGTAATCCTAGTCTCAAGCTGCGCCCATAGAGGAAGAAAGAGCAAGAATAATAAGAGCAGACGTATCAAGTGATCTCCTTTGGCATAAGTTCTTTTAATCATACCAACGCTTAGCTTATAAAGCTGTAAGATTTACGACCAAGGTATCCGATTTTCAAGTAAATGATAAAATAAAATCTTTTTTTTACCGATAAAACAGCAAAGAGATTAATGTTTTAAAGGTGGGGGATGAGGGTACAAAAGATAGTATGGTTTTTTTTCTTGATGACAATTTTGCTGCAAGCTTCGATTATAGAACAAAAAAGATGGCCAAAAGGGGAGACACTCGTTGGTTTTTTATCCAAACATCATATTCCAACAAAGCTTTATTACAATCTAGATAGAGAGGAAAAGGAGCTCGCCGCCGAAATTCGAGCCGGTAGGAAATATATTCTACTCACAAACACAAAGGGCAAGATAGAACATTTGCTCATTCCGGTGAGCGAGGAGTTGCAGATCCATATCTATAAAGAGGGCAAGGGCTATAAACTACGTTTTGATCCCATCCACTACCAAAAAATCCAAGACGCTTTTTCTCTTTCTATGAAGCATTCTCCCTATATTGATATTTTGCGAGAGACTGGTGGAAACAAAAAGCTGGCCAATGAATTTGTCCTTGCGTTTAAAAAGAGCGTGCCTTTTTCTCGTTTGATACGTAAAGGGGATAAGCTCGCTCTTATTTATACGCAAAAGTTTCGATTGGGCGAACCTTTTGGAGTGCCCACTATTAAAGCCGCTTTAGTGGAGGCTCGGGGACGAAAGTACTATGTTTTTAACTATCACGACCGCTACTATGATGAAAGGGGCAACGAATTAGAGCACTTTTTCCTCAAACGCCCTTTACGTCACATACGTATCACCTCCGGCTTTACCCGTCGTCGCTGGCATCCTATTTTACATCGTTATCGGGCGCATCTGGGAGTCGATTTTGGCGCCAGACGGGGCACCCCTATACTAGCTGCGGGGGATGGACGCGTAATTTTTGCTGGACGTAAGGGAGGATATGGTAATGTTATCATCCTCTATCACGGACAAGGCTACAAGACCCTATACGCCCACCTCTCAAAAATTCGTAGAGGTATTCGTGTGGGTAGGCGTATTCATCAAGGGCAGGTGATAGGATATGTGGGCTCAACGGGATTAAGTACAGGTCCTCATCTACATTTTGGTCTGTATAAAAACAGCAGAGCCATCAATCCTTTAAGAGTTGTCAAGATAGCCAAGGGATCTTTAAGCGGTAAAAAACTAAGAGAGTTTAGACGTTTGGTAGCCAAGTATAAAAAGGAGCTCAAAGCCTTGACCCATAAGCCTAGATCGCCTAAAAGAGTGGAGATTGTTAAGAGGTTAGTGGAATATAAAGGAGATAAAGATGGAAAAAGCTGAAGTGCTCAAAATCGGCCACGTCCTCCGAGCCGAGCTAAAAAGCGGTGAGATTTCGCTCCATCCTAGTGAAATAGCGGCTTATTTGAAATATTTATACGGCGAGGAGAGAGAAGAGTTTTACGAGCTGCTTCGCCAGCTTCCAGAAGATGTTTTGGGAGAGGTGCTTTTACATCTGCCTGAAAACATTAAAGATGATGCCATTGAGCACCTCTCTGCCAAGAGATTGGCCAAAGCGGTAGAGGAGCTTGACAGCGACGATGCGGTGGATCTGGTCAAAGATATTGAGTCGATTGACGAGGAGCTAGAGCGTGCGGTCCTTGAGAATGTGGACAAACAGATCAAAGAGGAGATCGAAGAGTTAAGCTCTTATGACGAGGCACACGCCGGGGCCTATATGCAAACAGAGGTCTTTAAGGCCTATGAGGATGAGACTATCGAGCAAGCGATCGAGCGGCTGCGACAGCTCAAAGCCCAAGGCGAGCTCTCCAACGTTCATCAAGTCTATGTAGTCGATTCTAAAGAGAGGCTCAAAGGGATTATTCCCCTTGAGGATCTGATTTTGTACGATTTTAATAAAAAGTTTAAAGATATTATCCAGGATAAGCGCTATGAGCCAATTACGGTGCGAGCGGATGAGCCGGTGCACGATGTGATCAAGAAGTTTGAAGATTATGATCTGGCGGTGATAGCCGTAGTGGACAAAGAGGGCAAACTGCTCGGACGAATCACCTCAGACGATATTATCGATCTTATCGAAGAACAAGCCACCGAGCAGATCTATAACCTTGCCGGCGTGGAGGAAGAGGTCGAAGAGGATGGTGATCTCAAAGAGGTGACCAAAAAGCGGGCTTGGTGGTTGTTGATCAACCTCGGTACGGCGATCTTAGCCTCTTTCGTGATTGGTCTGTTTGACGAGACGATCCAAAAATATGTGGCCCTAGCCGTTTTGATGCCAATTGTTGCCTCTATGGGAGGCAATGCTGGTACCCAAACCCTTACGGTAGTGGTGCGAAAGTTGGCTCTTGGCGAGATAGACTGGCAAAACGCCAAAAAGGCGCTGTTGCAAGAGACCACTATCTCCTTTTTAAATGGACTCATATTCGCCGTGGTAATGGGAGGGATCGCATGGATATGGTTTCATGATCCAATGCTGGGTGTAGTGATCGCTTTGGCGATGGTGATTAATCTTCTAGCGGCCGGATTTTTTGGAGCGGTGATACCTCTGTTTCTCAAGAAAATCGGCTCCGATCCTGCAGTGGGCAGCAGCGTACTGCTCACTACCGTCACCGATGTGGTGGGCTTTTTTGCTTTTTTAGGACTTGCGAAGATGATGCTAGTGCACTGATATGATCTGCTTGTGGATATCGCACTCTTTCCAAGCCGCTCGATTTTTTTTTTTTGGAAAAGAGGCGCTCCTATCGCCTTTTCCTTTTTGGGTATCGGCATCGGCTATCGCAAAGTTGCTCTATTCTTCGCAATATCTTTTAAGTAAACAATCATACGCATCGATCCGTCTGTCTCTCAAGAATGGCCAGATATCGCGTACCTCTTTGATACGCTCAAAATCGATAAAAGCTTCTAGTACCTCTTCTTCCTCTTTTGCTTTGGCCAAAAATTCTCCTTGAGGACCGCAGGCAAAGCTATGGCCCCAAAAACGAATACCGGCCAGACAGCCGCTGTTATCAAGCTCAAATCCAACCCTGTTGACGCTAAGTAGCGGTAGAGCGTTGGCGATAGCATGGGAGCGCTGTATAGTGATCCAAGCATCAAGCTGGCGGCTCTTTTCCTCCTCATTGTCTTGGTCGAACCAGCCGATGGCCGTTGGATAGATAAGTATCTGTGCTCCTTTGAGCGCCATAATTCGAGCCGCTTCTGGATACCACTGATCCCAGCATACGAGTACTCCAAGTTTGCCTACGCTCGTATTTACTGGCTCAAATCCCAAATCCCCGGGAGTAAAGTAAAATTTTTCGTAAAAACCCGGATCGTCAGGGATATGCATCTTTCGATATTTACCGGCTATCTTGCCGTGGTCGAAGATAACGGCAGTATTGTGGTATAGGCCCGGGGCGCGCTGTTCAAAAAGACTAGCTACTAATACCTTTTGCTTCTCTTCGCTTACCCATCGCCAAAACTCCACATCAGTCTCGAAATCTTTGGCCAAATCAAAGTTGGCTATATCTTCACTTTGACAAAAGTACGGACTTTGATGGAGCTCTGGCAATACTATGAGTTTAGCGTCAGTTTGGTCGATAAGTTCGAGGCTGTGTTTGATTGTGGCTTCTTTAGAGCCTTGGTAGCTTTGTTGGATGAGGGCAGCTTTCATCTCTCTCCTTTTAAAAATGTAATGCTAAAGGCTAAAGCGGCGAGTACAATGATAATGGCTGTAGCAGAGATATCGAGGTAATAGGCTATTATAAGTCCCGATGCGATGATACTAAAGGCTATTGGGATGCTTAGCAGTACCATTTGCCAAAAATTTTTGGCAAAACGCTCGGCGATATAGGGTGGAATGCTAAAAAGAGCGATGACAAGGATAAGGCCAATGGAGCGAATGCTCATCACTATCGTTAAGGCTATGAGAAAGAGCGTAAGAGTATGGAGCAAGGCCACGGGCACATTCCTAGTAAGAGCAAACTCTTTATCATAGGCGATGGCAAGAAGCTGGTGGTAAAAAGCGCTTAAAAAAAGAGTCGCTAGTAGATCGACTACCCCCATAAACCATAAATCTGAGTTTGGGATCATCAAAATATCGCCAAAAAGGTAGCTTAAAAGGTCTGTAGTATAGCCGGGGGTGAGATCGGTAAAGATGATGCCAATACTCATTCCCACAGCCCAAAGGACACCGATAAAGATATCAAGATGTCGCTGTTGCCGATAGGTCATAAAAGCTAAGAGCAGGGCTAAAGCCACGGCAAAAAGAGTAGCGCCAAGGAGGATGGAGCCGCCAAAATATAAAGCCATGCCCACTCCGCCATAGCTGCCGTGGGCGATACTAGCGGCTAGGTAGTTGTATCGATTAATCACCATAAGCGAGCCCACTACCCCAATAGCTATGCTCAAAAGAGCCGCCGCAAAAAAAGAGTTGGCAAAGAAGTGGAGCATCTCACCCATCGCATCTCCTCTTAAGCTCTTCAAACAGCTCCATTTCACAAAAATGTCCTTTGTTATTTTGGAGTTTGAGAGGAATGTTGTCGTGTATAAAGAGTTTTCTATTAAGATAAAAGACCCGATCCACCCCCTCAAGGAGGATATTGATATCGTGGCTGATAACTATTTTGGTCATTTTGAGGGTTTTAAGTATTTCATAAATTTTTTTTTGGGCATTTATATCCACAGCAGCCGTGGGCTCATCAAGAATTAAGAGTTTTGGCTTGGTGATCAAAGCGCGAGCCAGCAAGACCCTTTGGCGCTCTCCGCCGCTAAGATTTGCTATCTTTTTATCAAGCAAAGTATCAATCTCTAACTCTTTGGCCACTTGGGCGAGCAGCTTATAGTCCATTGCATTAAAGCGAAACTTTTTTGGGCCAAGTCGTCCTTGTAGGATCACTTCACGAGCCAGCAAGGGAATCTCAAGATTGAAGTTGACATTTTGGGGCAGGTAGCCTACTAGGTGGCGTGCTTGCAAAGGGGGGTTGTTATAAAGAAAGATCTCTCCTTGAGTAGGCTGCAAAAGGCCTAGCAAAAGCCGTACAAAAGTGCTTTTGCCTCCTCCGTTTGGCCCGATGATAGCGATGTACTCTTGATCCCAAATGGTAGCGGTGATATCTTCGAGTACATACTCTTTATCATAACGAAAGTAGAGGTTATGTACCTCAACCGCCGGTAATCGCACGGGCAATCCTGAGGATATTTTGCTCCCAATCTTGGGCGAGCGGATCGATGAGCGTTACTTTGGCGCCAAGCTTTTTGGCCAAAAATTGAGCGCTTTTTTGGGGAAATTGGGGTTCAATGAAGATAACGCGAATGCCAAGCTCTTTGGCTTTTTGGATCAGATGTATCAGTCGCGCCATTTTAGGCTCTTTGCCCCCGGCTTCTATGGGGAGCTGCTTAAGGCCATAACTTCTAGCAAAGTACCCTAAAGATGGATGGGATATCAAAAAGGCCTTGGTATGGCTGTGCAGTACCATCGAAAAAATTTTGGTATCTATCTGAGCTATTTTAGCGATGAAAGCTTTATAGTTATCAAAATACTCCTTTTGATGGGCTGGATCGAGTCGTACCAGCTCCTCTAGGAGGACTCTAGCTATTTGTTCAACTAAGTTGGGGGCCAGCCAAACATGAGGATCTAAGAGCTCTTTTACGTGATCTTTGTGATGCTCATGCTCGCCGATAGGATAGAGTCTGATATATTTGGTGGAGTCGATGAGGCGGAGCTTTGGATTTGTCCCAAGGATGCGATCTTTCCATGCTCGCTCAAAGGGCACGCCGATAGTAAAGTAGAGTTTGGCTTTTTTGATTTGAAGCAGCTGGGAAGGCTTGAGGGAATAGGTGGCAGGACTTGCCCCTTTGGGGATGAGGGCGACTACTTCAAAACGATCTTTGGCAATTTGATCGATAAAGTATTTTTGGGGCAAGATGGATACTAAAAGGGTCTCCTTGGCTAGGATTGGCAGCGCAAAGAGTACAAAAAAGAGCAATTTCATCATTTTTTATTCCTCATACAGATTCATACAGCTACAGTGCAGCGAGCCCCCCTGACGGATAAGAATCCTTGCGTCAATGCCGATGATCTCCCTATTTGCAAAGCATCGTCCCAAAATATTGAGAGCCTCTTTGTCTTTTGGATCTCCATACTGAGGGACTAAGAGCGCATTGTTAATTATAACAAAGTTGGCGTAACTGGCCGCAAGCCTTTGGCCTTGGTAGTAAATGGGATCTACCCAAGGTAGCTGTACTAGATCATAGCCAAAGCTTTTGAGCTGCTCTTTCATTTTACGAAGCTCTTCATAATGGGGATCTTTTGGATTGTCGCATCCTATATACGCAATGGTTGTAGGGTTGATGAAACGGGCCAACATATCGATATGGCCGTCAGTATCGTCTCCTTCTAAGTAGCCGTAATCGAGCCATAGGATCGTATGGGCGTGGAGAATTTTTTTGAGATAGGTTTCTATTTGGGCTTTGTTGAGGTGGGGATTGCGGTTGGCTTCAAGCAAACAGCTCGATGTTGTGAGGATAACCCCTTGTGCATTGCTCTCGATACTCCCGCCCTCTAGTACGAAGCCAAGCTTTTTGGTGCCAAAGAGGCGGCGATTGAGCTGGTTGTCCAGGTTGGCCGGGTATTTTAATCCCCAGCCGTTAAAGATGAAATCTAGAAGCTTGAGTCCTTTTTTGGTGTGAATGGTAATGGGGCCATAATCCCTAATCCATGTATCATTGGTAGGAAGTTTAACAATGTGAATCGGATATTTGGAGTGGGGGAATTTGAGCTCTTGAGAAGTGATGACGATCACTTTTTGGTATCTTGCGACAAGGGAGATAAAATGATCGTAAAAGGCTTGCACCTCCTTTAGGTAGGGAAACCAGTCGCTTCTTTCGTGGGGATAGCTTACAAGCAGCGCTTGCTGTTTTTGCCACTCGGCTCTCATCAAAGCTTAAGGCAGACGGATGATTTTAATATTGGCTGAAGCTTTGAGCCTTTGGAAGTACTCCTTGACGCTTTTGCCTCTGGTAGTGCCAGCCAGCTTTTTAAGAATATACCCTTTGGCCTCTTCAAAAGGAATCTTTTCGCTTCCTTCCTTTTTAGCCACATAAATGAGCATATAGCGATCCCCTAGCGGCAATATTGGACCAAAATTGCCCTCTGGGATTTGTGAGAGCAAAGTGGCAAATTGGGGGTTGACCTTATCAAGCTCTATCCTCTCTTTTCCTTTTTGGAGTAGTGAGGGATTTTGGGGTTGGTACAAAGGATTGTGTGCGATCTGTTCCAAAACCTCTTTGGATGGGGAGATATATTTGACGATATCGACCGCTTTGGCCACTTCAAACTCTTTAGGATGGCTTTGGTAGTACTCTTTGAGCTGCTCTTGAGTGGGGGCTTTGGATTGGAGTTTGGCGATGGTTTGATAGAGCTTCTTGCGAAGAAGCTGCTCTTTAAAGCTGTTTTTATACTCTTGCCACGAGAGCCCTTTGGACTCTATGGCTTCTCGAAGCGAAAAGATATCCATCCCTTTTGATCTTGCAAAATCATCAATAGCGTTTTGTACTTCAAAGTCGCTTACGGCGATTCCAAGTTTTTTGGCTTGAGCGGCTTCGAGTTTTTTTTGGATGAGCAGATCGATCGCATCTTTTTTAGAGATATGCAAAGCTTGAGCTGTTTGCTCTATCTCATATGTGGTAATGGGTTCATTGTTGACGATAATGGCAATGCCGTCTACAAATTTAGCGTACAAGGCGGCGGCTGCGAGCAGGGCCAAAAGCGCTTTTTTCATACAAAGCCTTTAGTTGTTTTTGACAATTTTACCACTTTATAACTAATAATTGGTTAAAATAGAAATAAAAAAAGAAGGATAAAAATGGTGGTAACCAGATTTGCGCCCAGTCCTACAGGCTACTTGCACATAGGGGGGCTTCGTACGGCGCTTTTTAACTGGCTGTGGGCTAGAAAAAACGGCGGAAAGTTTATCTTGCGTATCGAAGATACGGATTTGGCAAGAAACAGCCAAGAGGCTACGCAGGCTATTTTGGAGGCCTTTGAGTGGGTGGGACTCGATTATGATGGAGAAGTGGCCTATCAGTCTAAGCGTTTTGATATCTACAAACGCTATATCCAAAAATTGCTTGACGAGGGCAAAGCCTACTACTGCTACATGACAAAAGAGGAGCTCGATCGGCTTAGAGAGGAGCAGATGAAGCGGGGCGAGCGGCCTAGATATGATAGAAGATATCGAGATTTTACCGGCACGCCTCCTGAGGGGATTAAGCCGGTGGTGCGTATCAAAGCGCCGCTAGAGGGGGATATTGTTTTTGAAGACGGCATAAAAGGCACGATTACTATTAAAGCTGAGGAACTAGATGATTTTATCATCGCTAGAAGCGACGGCACGCCTACGTATAACTTTGTGGTGGCTATCGATGATGCGCTTATGGGAGTGACGGATGTGATCCGAGGGGACGATCATCTGTACAATACCCCAAAGCAGATCATTGTCTACGAGGCTCTTGGCCTCCCTTTGCCAAGATTTTATCACGTGCCGATGATACTCAATGAACAAGGCAAAAAGCTCTCCAAGCGTGACGGAGCGATGGATGTGATGGAGTATAAGCGTTTGGGTTATTTGCCAGAGGCATTGCTCAACTTTTTAGTCCGTCTTGGGTGGAGCCACGGTGATCAGGAGATCTTTAGTCTAGAAGAGATGAGAAAGCTTTTTGATCCCAAAGATATCAACAAATCCGCCTCGGCCTACAACCTCTCCAAGCTGCAGTGGCTCAACGCCCACTATATCAAAAATTCTCCAAACGAGCGGCTGGTGAAGCTGCTGGAAGATTTTGGAGTGTTTTTGGCCGATCACGACCGCAAGGAGATACTGCTTGATGCTCTCAAAGAGCGGGCCAAAACGATCAAGGAGCTAGCCGATATGGCCAAAGAGATTCTTGAAGCTCCCAAAGCGTATGATCCAAAAGCTCTAAAAAAGGCTCTTAAGGGAGAGTGGAGGGAAATTTTGCGCTATTTTTTGGCCAAACTCCAAGAAAAAGAGCCCCATCTGCCCATAGATTTTCACGAGGTTATGGAGGAGGTGGTCAAAGAAAAACAGATCAGTTTTGGCAAAATAGGCCAGCCTTTAAGAGTAGCGCTGCTGGGTCGTATGAGCGGCCCCGATCTAGCCGACGTGATGGCCATCATCGGCAAAGAGGAGACGATAAGACGAGTAGAAAATTTATTAAAGGCTGATGTATGAGACAAAGGGCGTTGGAGTATCACAAAGGAAAAAGAAGCGGAAAATTTCAGATATGTATCACCAAACCTTTTGAAACGCAAGAGGATCTGAGTCTTGCCTATACTCCGGGCGTGGGAGAGGTGTGCAAAGTGATCGAAGAAAAGCCCGATCTTGCCTACGAATATACGGCCAAGTCCAATCTCGTAGCTGTGATTAGCAACGGTACGGCGGTACTGGGACTAGGGGATATCGGGGCGCTTGCTAGCAAGCCGGTGATGGAGGGCAAAGCGATTTTATTTAAAAAGTTTGCCGATATTGACAGTTTCGATATTGAGGTGGATGAAAAGGATCCCGAGAAATTCATTCAAATCGTCCGGGCTATCTCTCCCACCTTTGGAGGGATCAATCTAGAAGATATCAAAGCACCCGAGTGCTTCGAGATAGAAGAGCGACTCAAGAAGATCACAGATATTCCAGTAATGCACGACGATCAGCATGGCACTGCGATTGTGACGAGTGCCGGGATGATCAATGCTTGTGAGCTGACGGGTAGACGTATACAAGATCTCAAAGTGGTAATTGTAGGAAGTGGTGCGGCTGCGATCGCGAGTGCCAGGATGTATCGCCATTTTGGCGTAGAAGATATCATTCTTATCGACTCCAAAGGAGTGGTACATATCAAGCGCCAAGACCTCAATCGCTACAAAAGGGAGTTTGCATACCCTAAAATCATCAGTCGGGCCGAGGCTTTTGAGGGAGCCGATATGCTTTTGGGGCTAAGTCAGCCAGGGGCCGTGAGTCGTGAAGATATCGCCAAAATGGCACCAAAACCCATCATCTTCGTCTGTTCCAACCCAGTACCCGAGATCATGCCAGATGAGGTGCGAGAGGTGCGTCCCGAGGCAATCATCGCTACTGGTCGTAGCGATTTTCCCAATCAGGTCAACAACGTTTTAGGTTTTCCTTATATTTTTCGAGGAGCGTTAGATACAAGAAGCAGAGCCATCAATTACGAGATGATGGTGGCTGCGGCCAAAGCTTTGGCCGCTTTGGCAAAAGAGGAAGTTCCTAAAAAGGTACGACAGATCTATGGCAAGGATTTGCGATTTGGGCCAGACTACATCATTCCAACCCCTTTTGATCCAAGGCTCTTACCAAAGGTGAGTCTAGCTGTGGCTAAAGCGGCGGTAGAAAGCGGAGTGGCTAGAGTAATACCCAAGTGGGAAGAGTATGAGAGGAGTTTGGTCAAATAATGGGTCTAGGTTTTTCAAAAAAGTAGCCTTGGGAGTAATCAATCCCAATTTTTTTGACCTCTTCAAAAATGGCGGCGTTGCTGACAAATTCTGCTATGGTCTGGATACCCGACTCCTTGGCTAAATCGTGGATGGCTCGTACTACTCGCCTTGCGTTTTGGCTTGTTGGAAGTTGCTCGATAAGCGAGCCGTCTATTTTAATATAGTCGATCTCCATATTAAAGATATGGGCGAAATTGGAGTAGCCGCTGCCAAAATCATCAATAGCTACTTGGCAACCTTGCGCTTTGATGATAGAGATAAAATCCTTGACCGTTTTGTAATCTTTGAGGGTTTCGCTCTCTAAGATTTCAAAAGTGATAAAAGGAGCCATATCGGCGTTTTGTTTGAGGAGTTCTCCTAGGAGTTTGAGAATATCGGGATTTTCGATATCGTTCATCGAGATGTTCAAAGAGATCGGTTTTTGGAGTTTTTTTAGAGCGAGGAAACTTTTGTAGAGCATTGCTTTGGTAATTTGTGGATAAAGGCCCATCTCTTTGGCCAATTCTAAGTATGGGTAGACGCTCTCATAGCGATCTTTTTCCCTGATTCTGCCTAAAGATTCATATTTGGCTATGGCTCCCGTGGCGTTGTGGATGATGGGTTGGAAGAATGGGAGGATATAATCTTTTTGTACCGCCTCTTTGATGGTTTTGCTTTTTTTGATATTTTCTTTTATTTGCTCAAAATAGTCTAAATCTTTGCTAAAAATGGCATAGTTGCGATGATAACGCTCTTTAATGGATCGCAAAGCCATATCCGCACTCTCCAATAAAGGCCGTTTTCGCGTCATCCCCACCGAAACGCTGACAAAAAATTCGATATTTTTAAAAGTGATCTTTTCTTTGTTGAAAGTCTCTATAATCGCCGAAGCGAATCGTTTCTGATCAATAGGAGTCTTTTCATCTATCAAAACCCCAAATTCGTCCGAACCTAATCGATAGAGTTTTGCTTCGTAATGCAAAGGTAGGGCTTTTTGGAGAATTTTTGCGCTCTGTCGTAAAATATGGTCTCCTACTTTGTTCCCATAAAAGTCATTATACTGTTTGAATCTGTTGATATCGACGATGGCAAAAAAAGGGGAGGAGATACGTCGGATATCTTGTTTGTAGGCTCGCCTGTTTAAAAGTCCAGTCAGATCATCAGTAATAGCATAGCGTTGCAGTTTGGTTTGCAACTCTTTAAGGGCGCTGTTTTCTTGGGAGAGCCGATGGATGAGGTACAAAATACTCAGAATAGAAAGAAAATAAAAAAAGAGTAAGAGATAAAAGAGCTCTTGCACCTTTTTGTCCTGTTGGGTAAAGTAGTGCTCTAGAGCGTTTTCTAAACGTTTAAGGGTCGGTATGGTTTGCAAATGGGTGATGGTATGGAGCGTGGCCGTATAGGAGGGAAAAGTATGTAAAAAAAGTTTGGTATGGATGAGGAGACGAAAAAGATACTCTTTGGGATCTTTGCGTTTGATAAAGGAGTTCAGTAGATCCGCCTCTTTTTTAATGGAACGTAAAAAATCTGGATCAAGAGCGTTTTTGGCTAGTAAAATATTCCCCTCTAAATGCAAAATAGCCGTAGCGATTCTCTTTTGTCTTAGATATTTTTGTGGAATATTTTGAAGCATTCGCAAAAGATAGGTGATGGAGTTTTTGATGGTAGCGTTAGTCTGTTTGAATTTTTCTATTTGTTCTAGCTTGTGTACAAGCAGTTTTTCGTAGCGCTCATAGATGGTACGGAGCTCTTCATTTTGGTTAAAAATGGGAAAAGTTTTTGCCTGTTGGACTCTTGTTTGAAGCCGTTTTTGACAAGAGGAGAGCTCATCATAATTTTGATAAAGGAAAAAGGAATTTTTGAGTACTTCGTAGTCTAAGCGGGTCTCATCGCGTAGCATCTCTTTGGTCCAAGAGGAGAGTTGGGTGCGGGTTTGTAAATAGTGTTGGTTATATTGTTGAAAAAACCAAAAAAGAGCAAATCCTACAACTCCTAAAAAGATGGTAAAAAGGAGTCGCATTTTACTCCTCCTCTTGGAGGATAGCTGGTGGTTGGCCAGTTAGGGTCTTAAGAAAGGCTACGATAGCCTCTTGCTCTTTGGTCGAGAGATAAAAGCCTAAATTATAGTATGTCATCTTGGCTACGGCTTGGCGCAGCGTAGGAATAGTGCCGTCGTGAAAATATGGAGCGCTCAAAGCGACGTTACGAAGAGATGGGACTTTGTAGACCCCTTTATCTTCGGGGTTTTTCGTCACTTCGTAGCGGTCATGGGGGAAAGGAGCACGATAGGGGATAATTGTGCCTATCTTTTGGAAAGAGTTGCCTCCTAGATTGATGCCGTTGTGGCAGGTGACGCATCCGAGCTTTTTAAAGAGCAAATAGCCTCGCTGCTCTTGTGGAGTAAGAGAGACCTCTTTTCGCAAGAAGCGATCGAATTTAGAGTTGGGAGTATAAAGCGCTTTTTCAAATTCGGCAAGAGCTTGGGTTACCATATCAAAAGTAATTTTTGGGTTGCCAAATAGACGTTTAAAGGCTTTTTTGTAGTAGGGAGAGCTTTGTAAACGAGTAAGGAGCAAGTTTGTGCTCATATTCATCTCTTTAGGATTGTGCAAGGGGCCGGCCGCTTGCTCTTGCAGCGAGGAGGCTCTGCCGTTCCAAAATTGGGCAAATTGAAAAAAGGCGTTATATACCGTGGGTGAGTTGAGTTCTCCTTTTTGACCCCCAACCCCTTGGGAGAGAGCTCGATCGTCCGCTCCAGCATGGGAGGGTTTGTGACAGCTGGCGCAAGAGACGGATTTGTCGCTTGAGAGAAGCGGATCAAAAAAGAGGCTCTTGCCAAGGAGTGCTAGTTTCTTATTATAGGCTATCTTTTTTGGAATGGGGGCAAAGGGGAGTTGGGCAAGAAGCAACAGCGGTAGTATGAGTGGTAAAAGTAGTCTCATTTTTTACTCTTTTGGCCAGATATAAAAATTTTTTAAGCCCCATTTTCTCTTTTTTTTGGATTTTATATCCAATGAGCTTTAAATAGTGCCTGATCTCTTTTTGACTCACTCCGCTTCGCTTAGCGTAGCGTTTGAGCAAGTAGGTAGGTATTTTGGTATGGGACTTTAAAAAATTATCGGCTAAGGCCTCATACTCTTTAGCTTTTTTGGGGTGGTAACAAAATCTGGCAAAGACAAAAGGTAGACCCGTCTTTTCATACCATAAAGAGGCTAAATCCTTACAGGTAGGATTTTTTTGAAGCAGCGCCTTGTCCCCTATGCGTACTTCTCCTTGGATACCAAGTACTTTGGCCAAAACATTGGAGGTATTGGACTCTTCATCCTCTTTAGGCGGACCGGGACAAATAAGAACGCTCAGAACCCTTTGGTAAGCTACGATCCCAAAGTCGCTACAACGATATTTTGGTGAGAATATACTCGATATTACCGCCGCTTCTACCCGTCTTTTAACAAATTTTTTGTTTACTTGCGCGGGAGTACCTTTATAAAATTCCAAAGCTTTGCGACTGCTGGAGTTTTTGAGTTCTTTTTTTAAGAAAATATAAAAGGGAAGTAAATTAATATAGTCTATTTTGCCGATAATCATAAAAATTATTATATTCAAATTTTTGATAAAATAGGTCCAAAGAAAGTAAAAAAAGGAAAAAAGATGGTACAAGTGGAATTTTTAGGGCCTATTGGGAAAAAACCGATCCTCTTAGAGGTTAAAAATCTCAAAGATGTGGCCAAAGAGCTTCAAAAAGATAAAGAGCTTCAAAAATGGCTTAACGAGTGTGCGGTGGCTGTCAACGATCGACTCGTCCAGAGTTTGGATGTAGAGCTCAAAGAGGGAGATAAAGTAACGCTTCTTCCTCCCGTGTGCGGAGGTTGAGATGTTAGAGCTTTATCTTGGACAGCTGGATGTGGACAAGATCTTTTTGCGATGGCGAAAATGGGGGGAGAGGAAAAATTACGGAGCTTTTATTACTTTTATAGGCACGGTGCGAGCCGAAGAGGATATAGAGGCCTTGAGTTTTGATGTATACGAGCCTATTTTGACTCAATGGTTTGAGGAGTGGCAGCAAAAAGCCAAGGCCAAGGGGGCTTATTTGATGATGGCCCACTCTATTGGCAATGTACCGGTGCATACATCTAGCTATATGGCTGCAGTCTTTAGTCCAAAGCGTCGGGTAGCTTTAGAGCTTATTGAGGAATTTGTGGAGGATTTTAAAGCAAACGCACCCATATGGAAGTATGATGTCATAGCAGGGAAGCGCCGCTACGCTCGTGAGCGCAGTCATAAGATAGTAGGTAGCGGTTTGCTTGCGAGTAAATGAGCAAAATGTGGCTAGATGTAGCTAAAAATCTTTTAATTGTATTATGATTTTATGATAGAATAAACAAATAAGGAGTTGATAAATGGCTTTAAAACCGAAAAAATGGCTTATGAGTATTTTTGGCGTCAACTATCAAAATAATGAAGAGGAGACGGAGGTCGATCCGACTCATACGATGATTATTCCCAGAGGTACCAACGTAACGGGTCGTATAATAGGTAATGATTCTGTCCATTTAGATGGATATTACCAAGGGGATATCAAGGTAAACAACATAGTTATTTTGGGTACTACGGGAGAGCTTTATGGGGATATTAAAGCCCAACGGGTCATTATTAATGGCCATTTTCAAGGCGATATCATTGCAGATAGCGTAGAGATATTGGAAAAAGGAAAGTGTGAAGGCAAGATACAGGCCAATAAAGTTCTGATCAAAGGATATTATAAAGGAAAACTCTTAGCCGGCGGACTTTTTATTGATGCTGGGGGAGAGACCTATGCCGATGCCCAGATAAAAAAGGTGGTAGTAGCTGGAGTGTTGGAGGGCAATGTGGCTTGTAAGGAGCTTCGAACTCTTCCAACATGTGTCTTGCGAGGTAAAATGTTTGCCGATGAGATACAAAACGAGGGTGGAAGAATAGAAGGATATATTGGACGATATACCGATCTTGCCGCTCAAGATCAAGAGATGGCCTATTATCTTAATATTTTTAACTCCCGAAGCGATTACATTCTTTTAGAAGACAAAGAGTATGCAGTGAATGTGGAAGAGGAGCTAAAAAAAGAGAAAGAGCAAGAAGAAAACGAGTGTATAGAAGTGCTCATAGACAATAAAAAAGGAGAGAAGTGATGAGAAATTTTACAGCTCTATTTTTTTTGATGATATGGATGCTCGGGGCTAATAGTCTATTTGCCGAAAAATTAAAAGTCAATATTACAAAAGATCTACCCTATGTGGATGTGGATGTATGGGGTGTGCCCGTGCGGATACAGCGTATTCAAGATACCCATCATAAATTGCGTAACAGCTATATACGCACCTCTCGCCCCACTCCGCCCTTTTATGTCCAAAAATTTCAGCCAATTCCGGGGATAGAGACCTATGGAGAGCTAGAGACTATCTACTTTATCCGTGACAAATTAAACAGCGACCAAGGGCTGCTTATAGATGGGCGAATGCCTCAGTGGTACAAGCAAGGGACTATTCCCGGAGCTATGAATATCCCTTTTTCCATGTTGGCAGATAAGCGTTATACCGAGAAAATCCTTTCATTATTCGGCGCGCAAAAAAAGGGAGATAAGTGGGATTTTTCTAAAGCTTTGACCATTTTAGTCTTTGATAACGGGCCTTGGTGTCAACAAGCCGTTACAGCAATAAAACATCTTGTGGCTCTTGGATATCCAAAAGAGAAGATCAAGTACTATAGAGGCGGTATGCAGTATTGGCAAATTGTGGGACTGACTGTCTTTAATCCTATTACATTAAAAGAGGTGAAATATTAAAAGTTAAGAGATTTTAGTAAGAAGTTTTTTTAAATGTATTGATAAAGGATATACAATGATACGAGTATTTATAGCTTTTTTTCTGCTATTTACTTTAGGCAATGCGAGCCCGACGACGAGTGAGTTGGCCAAAGATATCAATTTGGCTGGCAAACAAAGAATGTTGATACAAAGAATGAGCAAAGAGGCCTTGATGGTGGCTCTTCATGTTAATGAGCAAGAGGCCAAAAAAGATTTAAAAGAAGATATGAAACTATTTTCAAGAACCTTACAAGGGCTATTGCAAGGGGATAAAGAGTTAGGGCTCGTTCGAGTAGAAGATCAAAAGATCAAAGAGGCGATCAAAGATTTGCAAAAGCGTTGGCAGCCTTTTAAGCAGTCTTTAGAGAAAGTGATAGATGGAAAGTTTGATAAGAAAACGATCGAGTATATAAAAGAGAATAATTTAGATTTATTAAAACGAATGAATGCAATTGTGGAGATGTATGTAGCTTTGAACAAAGGGGCAAAGATTAAAAGAGCGCAAGCGATAAATCTTGCGGGTAAAGAGAGAATGCTCTCCCAAAAGATTGCTAAAGATGTGTTGCTTGTGCAGTATGGATACAAAGATCAAGCTCCTATTCTTCGCAAGGATAAAGAATTATTTGCCAAAATTTTACATGGATTACGAAAAGGGGATAAAAAGCTTGGGCTAGAAGAGACGAAGCTACCATGGATAAATAGAGAGCTCCATAAAGCCAAAAAAATGTGGCAAGAGTATAAAAAGCTTGCTGTGCCTAAAAAATTATCCAAAGAAAAATTGGCGGCATTGGTACAAAAGAGTAATTTGTTGTTGGCCCAGATGGACAAGATCACCAAGATGTATGAGAAGTCCATCAATAGAGAAAAACGTGCGCGAGCCCTTTCTCAGTTGGTAAGTAGTTTTGAAAAACAAGAACAAGAAGCCAAACATATTATCAATCTTGCGGGTAAACAGCGGATGTTGACCCAGCGTATGAGTAAATTGGCTTTGATGGATGCTTTGAATATCGATAAACAAAAAACGCAAAAACTACTTAAAAATTCTTATCAATTGTACGATAAAACTCTTCGCGGTTTTTTGGTAGGAGATAAGGAGCTGCAGCTACCTCCTGCAAAAAACGAGGTTATTAAAAAGGAGATTGCAAAAGTGCAAGAGGTTTGGAAACCTTTTAAAAAGAGTGTAGAGCAAGCGCTCGCCTCACAAGGAAAGGATCCCAACGCTTTGGCATATATCATAGCCAACAATGAAGAGCTTTTGAAAAGATCAAACGATCTTGTGCAAACTTTCAAAAAAGAGTATGCTACTCATAATTTCTTGGAAGACGCTAGAAAAGAGATCGTCGATATTGCAGGACGTCAACGGATGTTGACGCAAAAGATGACAAAAGAGAAGATGCTCGTAACATTGGGCATCAATCCTCAGACCAATTGGAAAAAGATGGTAGCAACCGTAGAATTGTTTGATACCTCACTGAAACGATTGATGTATGGAGACAAAAAGCATTACATCATCAAGCCCACCAATCCAAAACTGGTGGCTCAGTATAAAAAAGTGGCCTCTTTGTGGCAAGAGCTCAAACCTCTTTATTTAAAAAAGAAAAATAGTCCTAAAGAGCTTAATCTCATTATTCAAAAAAATCCCATTCTTTTGAAAGAGATGGATAAAGCTGTTAAACTTTCAGAAGTAGTACTTGAATATTAAAGGATCGTCGATGAGAATTGTGGTCACGCTTGTTTTGTTGGTGGGTCTAGCCTTTGGTGCAACAAAGAAAAAAGAAGATGAGATCTATCTTGTCAAAATCACCCCCGATATCCCTTATGTTTACGTAGATCATAAGGGCGTTAAGGTAAAAGTGATGCGTATTCAAGATACCAATCATCTTCTTACCGACGATTATAGTAAGACTTCTCGGCCTTGCCCTCCCTTTTGTATCCATCCTATCAAGGTGGATAAAAGGGTAAAGACGGTGGCAACAGTAGAAGTCGTGAAATTTATGAGAGACAAGGTAAATAGCGGTAAAGGGATTATTATTGATGCAAGACTGCCTAAATGGTATTATGCCGAGACTATTCCCTCAGCCATTAATGTCCCTTTTACTTTTTTGGAGTCCAATCCTCCTAAGGAAAAAGTCGTCGCTTTTTTTAAGCTGCTTGGTGCAAAAGAGAAAAATGGTAAGTTGGACTTTTCAAACGCAAAAGAGTTATTAATTTTTTGTAATGGCGTATGGTGCGACCAATCGCCGCGGTTGATTAGAAATTTGATAAAGTATGGATATCCCACGGACAAAATCCTTTATTACCGCAACGGTATGCAAGGATGGAAGCTGTTGGGACTTACGACTGTGGTCGAAAAAGGAAACTTTATCAAAAACAGTCAAACCAAATAGAAAGGAAAAACCATGAAACGAAATACAAGTGTTGAAGAAGAATTCTTTGCCTATGGAGAGGGCGCTAATGGAGCACATGATCCTAATGATCATCATTTTAAGGCTGCTCCGACTCCAAGTCCTTTTTCCAAGATAATTCAAATACTTCTTATTATTGTACTGATCGCTCTTTTGATCGTGTTGGGTATTATAGGATATATGTATGCCAAAAAGGCTTTTGCTGAGCATCAAAGTGCTCAACCGGTAGCTGCTGTGGAAAAAAAAAAGCAACATGCTTCCACAACAGCCTCACAATCATCCCTCATATCTCAAGGAGTTAGTGGTACTTTAAGTACGCCAGAACACTCCAAGCAGTCAAAAAGTTCCTTAGCGGCAGCATCTTTAGTATCACAATCTCAGCAGGCGGCTGCCGTCTCTTCTCATAAAAGTCCATCCACAAAAGTCCAAAGTAGCGTGTTGACCCAAAAGGTCCAGTCTGCTTCTTTTGTATCTGAAAAAGTGGCTCAATCCACGACGAACTCTTCGGTCTCTAGTGCTTTAGCTTCAGTACAAGCAAGTGCCGAACAGACCAAAAAAGTTGCATCTTCTTCGGTAGGGCAAAAAAGTGTACAAGAGATGAGTGACGAGGAGCTGATCGAATATCTTCGCTCTTTAAAACCTGATCAGCTAAAAAATATAGATATCGAAAAATTGATTTTAGAGCGTAAAAAAAGCTCCGGTTCTAAAAAAAAAGTGGCAGTAGCCAAAACTGAATATCTAAACAACCAGGTCGTTTTGGATAAAAATGTACAAAAAAAGAAAAAAGAGGCTACTCCAATTGCTCAATTGAGTCAAAAACTTGCAGCTATTGTTAAAACTCCTCCCGTAATTAAAGAGACCAAAGAAAAAAGTTATATCAAAGGGCTGGTACAAGAAGCTCAAACCAGAGAGGCGGTCAACCGATACTATGTCGTAGCACCGGGAGATACGTTATCAAAAATCGCAAAGAGATTTTATGGTCAAGCCTCTGCGTATGTAAAAATCTATGAGGCTAATCAGGATATCATTAAAGATCCAAAACTTATTTTTCCGGGGCAAAAGTTAAGAATTCCCAAATATTGAGAGTAGAGCGTAGGTGAAGAACAAATTTATTATAACGATAACCGATGTACATGGAACGAAGCAGTATACGCTTCATCAAATTGTCAAAAAGGTTATATTAGGTATCATTATTTTAATAGTGATTGCGGTGGGTTTGGCTATGATGCTCTCACACTTCTTAATCCAAGATGTGGAGAATCTACGAAGCCAAACCCAAATTTTAGAACAAACTGCCAAAAGATTAAAGCGTGAAAACAAGCAGCTTGCCGCCAAAAAGAGGCGTTTGGAGCGATTTAGCAATTTTTTGCTTTTGCAGCAAAGAGATTTAGAATCAAAAAATCAAGAGCTTCATCAAGCTATACAAGAGCAAAAAGAGAAACTTTTATCTTTAAATGATAAGTTAAAGGAGGTGGAAAAAATTTTAGGTATAGAGGAGGTGGAATCAGAAAGTAATGTCACAACACTTCCAAAACGTGTAGAAAAACTCGAACAAAAGAGTTTAATCTATTTTTCGAAAGTACAAAAGCTCTCCAAATATGAGAAGAAGCTTTTGTATAGAACCATCCCTATCGGACTTCCCGTACGCTATAGACGTATATCCGCTCGATTTGGTTATCGGCAACATCCTATTTATTATCGCAAAATGTTCCATTTTGGTTTGGATCTCAGTGCTCCTATTGGTAGAACCATCTACGCTCCGGCTGATGGGGTGATCTATTTTGCCGGTGTGCGAAACGGATATGGGAAGTTTTTGATGATAGAGCACCCTTTTGGCTTTATGACAGCTTATGGACATTTGAGTAAAATTTTGGTACGGCCGGGGCAGTATGTCAAAAGAGGAGAACCTATAGCAAAAGTTGGCAATACGGGAAGAAGTACCGGACCCCATTTACACTATGAAGTTCGTTATCTCTCTTACTGGCTCGATCCGCTAAAATTTCTTTATTGGGATAGAAAAAATGATTTTGCTTCGATGAAAAGGATCCCTAAAGTTGATTGGAATGGATTGTTAAAAGTTTTACGAAAGCGCTATTTGAGCGTACAAGTCATCAAAAAAGGAGCCAAATGATCAGTTTTGAGGAGTCGGTTAAAATACTGCAAAATCTTAAAGTCCCACTTAGTGGAGTAGAAAAACTTTTTTTAACTGAGGCGATAGGAGGTTTTTTAGCCGAGGATATCGTGGCCAAAGAGGATAATCCCTCGGCTCCCACGGCGGCTATGGACGGATATGCCATCAAGGCCGAAGATCAAACAAAAGGGAGTTTACGAGTAGTAGGGCAAACGCCAGCTGGAAGTGAGGTGGCAAAAGAGTTACAAGTTGGTGAGGCGATCAAGACCTTTACGGGCTCATTGATGCCAAAGGGTGCAGATACGCTCATCCCCATCGAAAATGTGGAGGTGGAGGGGGAACAGATCCTTATCAAAGAGCCGGTACCCAAGGGTTTTAGCGTGCGGCCGGTGGGAGAAAATTATAGTATGGGAGAAGCGCTTATCAAAAAGGGCTCTCGTATAGGATTTGCTGAAGTTGGGGTGATGGCGAGCCTCAATATCGTGATGCCTCTGGTCTATCAAAAACCAAAAGTGGGGATACTCTCTACCGGCAGCGAAGTACTTGAGATTGGAGAGCAGCAAAGCTCCCCAGCCCAGCTAAGAAGCTCCAACAACTATACCCTAGAGGCTCTAACACGCCTGCATGGGGGTGAGCCTGTGCAGCTAGGAGCCGTAGGAGATGAGAAAGCCCAGATCACCGAAGCGATGAGGGAAGGTTTACGAAGCAGTGATATCTTAGTTACTACGGGTGGGGTAAGTGTAGGTGATTACGATTTTGTCAAAGATGTGGTACGAGAAGCTTTGGGAGCAGAGGTGACCTTTAAAGGGGTGGTGATCAAGCCGGGTCAGCATGTGATGGTAGCAAGAGCTGGCCAAAAGTTTATCATCTCTTTGCCCGGATTTGCTTTTTCGAGTACCGTTACCTTTATGCTCTATGTCTTACCTCTCATTTACCGTATGCAAGGCTCAAACTACCAGCCGAAGATGGTCTACGCTACCCTCAAAGAGCCCTTTGTCAAACGAAGCAAAAAGACGGAGTTTACTCCTTGCAATGTCTCTATCGAGGATGGTGAGTTTTTCGTGGATTTCGTCGGCCACAAAGTAGGCAGCAGCGCGATACTGACCAATATGCTAGGTGAGAATAAAGGGCTTGTGGTCACTTCGCCTACAGAGGGTAACAAAGATGCCGGCGAGCGGGTGCTTGTGTGGCTTATCAACTCTATTTGAAAGGATTACCAATGAGAAAGTTGTTTGTACTGCTTTTTGCGACGGCTCTGCTTTTTGGTGCGGAAGCTAAGAAACTGGATAAAAATTTCACTTTGACCACCGTGGATGGTAAAAAGATCCATATCCATATCAAAAAAAACGGGATCGAGGTCAAAGAGTATCCAAACAAGGTGATCATTCTAGACTTCTTTGGCAAAAATTGTCCTCCATGCCGAATGGAGATCCCGATTTTAGGCGATTTACAAAAGAAAATGGCGGATACCTTACAGATCATTGGACTGCATGTGCAGCGACCCCTCTCTTCTAGTGATCTTGCAATGTTAAAAAAATTGGGAATTGATTATCCCATAGTCGACTATGCCGTAGACAAAAATAACTATGAGTTTGTAGAATTTATGGGTGAGCTTACAGGTTGGAGCGGGACTATTCCTTTTATGCTTTTTTTCGATCGCAACGGCAATTATGCAGGATACCATTTGGGAATGGCCGAGGAGAGTAGCCTAGAAAGATTTGTACAAAAGCTTGCCAATCCAAAAGTTGAGACTCCAAAAGAGAGCAATACGACGAAGAAGTAGCCAAAAGGCTACTTTTTCAAAAACTCCTTGATTGTCTGTTCGTCTAATTTTTCTTTATCGTATTTAACCACAATGAGCTTTTCTGTCTCGTTGATGTAAAAGTCGGTAATGCCATCCATCACTTTAAGACCGGGAAGTTTCTCTTTGTCGTAGTGGTCGAAGTCCAAGAAGAGGTTGGCCCGAACTCCTGGATTTCGCATCCCAACGATCCAATAGATCCATACCACGCAGACGATGAGTACGAAGATCGCTACCGCCTTTTCACCTCCGTATTGGTATAATAGACCTCCTATCGCACCGCCTAGGAAGATACCGATATAGGCAAAAGTGTTGGCCACGCCTAGGGCTGCCCCTTTTTGGTGGACTCTGGCAAATTTGCTTACAAAACTTTGCAAAAGCGGCTCAAACATATTGAAACCTATGAAGAAAAAGACAGCTCCTATGGCAAAGAGAATGAAAGAGTCGCTAAAACCCATCAGTGCAAAAGCGGCGGCGATGAAAAGTACCGAGATGATGAAGACCTCTTTGCCTTTATGATATTTCTCCCCAAAAACGGCTGCAGGACCCATAGCGAGAATTCCAAAGATCACCGCTGGTAGGTAGACTTTCCAGTAGTGCTCTGGTCCCATGCCAAATTTTTGTTTCATAAGAATTGGAATGAGGAAAAAGGCGATGGCCATAGTAGAGGAGTGGAACAAAAAGGTGATATACATCCGTACGAGATCTTTATCTTTGAAGACCTCTTTGATCTTGGCCTCCTCTTCGCTGTAGTGGTGAACGATTTTGGGGGGCTCTGGAACCGCAGTAAAGAGAATGCCAAGGGCTAGGATCGCTAAAATGGCAGTGAGCCAAAAAAGAGCCTTGACGCTGTAGAGTCCTCCAATAATTGGACCAATGATCATAGCCGCGGCAAAGCTCAAAGCGATCACCATCCCCATCACAGCCATAGCGTGGGCTCGCTCGTCCTCGCGCACATAATCAGCGATCATCGCCGTAACTACGCTGCCGATAGCTCCAGCCCCTTGCAAGAACCGACCAAGTAGCAGCACATAGATATTGTCGGCCAGGGCACAGATCACAGAGCCTACGGCGAAGATCAAAAGGCCTATGAGGATGGTCTTCTTGCGTCCGATTTTGTCGCTAAGCACCCCAAAAGGGACTTGAAGCACCGCTTGGGTAAAGGCGTAGCCACCCACAGCCACACCGGCTAAAAAGGCTGTCCCACCGGGTAGTTGCAAGGCATATTGGGACAATACCGAGAGTACGATAAAAAGTCCAAAGAAGCGTAAAGCCACGATAAGGCTCAGTGGCAAGACCTTCTTGACAATCTGTTTCAATTACAATCCTTTATGATAAAATTTTGACAAATTTATTGTAAAACTTCTATGCTGATAAAAGGGATAAAATGAGAGTTATTTTGGCTTCTTCAAACAAGGGAAAGATCAAAGAGATCCAAGATATCTTGGGGATGGAGGTGATCCCCTATAAAGCTATTCTACCCGATATAACGATCGATGAGAACGGCAAAAGTTTCAAAGAGAATGCTCTAATCAAAGCAAAAACGATCTATGAGGCTCTAGACGATCCCGAGGCCATTGTCATCGCAGACGATAGCGGCATCAGCGTGCCAGCTCTTGGGGGCGAACCTGGGATCTATAGCGCCAGATATGCCGGCGAGGGAGCTAGCGACAAAGAGAATTTGGCCAAGCTGATCCAAAAGCTCAAAGAAAAGGGGATTAAAAGGACTCCTGCATACTATACCGCAGCTATTGCCATTGTGGGCAAGGGAGTAGAGCAAACGGTCCATGGCTGGATGTGGGGCGATGCGATCAATGAGGCTAGAGGTAACAAAGGCTTTGGATATGATCCAATGTTTGTCCCAGAAGGCTTTGAACAGACGTTGGGAGAATTGGATGAGAGTATTAAGCAGCGCATCAGCCACCGCTCCAAAGCGTTGGAACTAGCTAAAATAGTACTCAAGAGGATGGTATGAAAGAGCAGTTTTACCATGATTTAAAAGCTATTTACCAAAGACTTCAAGAAGAGCGACGGCAGCTGCAAAAGATGTACAGATGCCTCGAATTGCACCGAAGTCTTTTTGAGCCAGAGTTAGAGGAGTATGAGGCGCTGCTGGAGGATTTTTTGGAATTTGTGGGACTTCCAAAGAGTAGTGAGACGGTATTGGCGGCCACCAATCGTATCGTTAATTTACGAGAGGATACGCTGCTACAAATACTAAGCGATTGGGAAGAAGAGGAAAAAATCGCCGTCAAAGAGCGGGCTTTTGTCTGGGTAAGTCGGTTTTATTTGGCCAACTTTGAGAGGCGTTTGGAGTGGATAGAATCTCAAAAGCTGCTCACCCCTTTTTATCGCTCGATTCTACGAGGGGCGCATGAAGTGGGGGAGGTGATGAGCCAGTGGCAAAGCAGTTGGATGGCCCAGATCGTCTATGGGATCAATAGAGAGCTTTTTCACCTCTTCAACGGCGACGAGGAGAAGATCCTCCAGATGCTTCAGTCTAAAAATCTTTTGGACTTGGGACATGAAGGAGAGGTGGGCGATCGCTGCTACTCGGTGCTCAGGCTCAAAGAGGATGGCTCATATGAGCGGCTTTGCTATGCCCAAGCTTTTGAGGAGGAGGTGCAAGAGGTCTCTAAAAGACTCGAAAAACTCGTACGTAGGCTCGGTAGGCTAGAGGATGAGGTTTTTGGCCAAAAAGAGGAATGGATAGTCTATTTTCGAGCCATTGTCGAAGCACTGCAAGAGCGTGATATAGACCAGCTTATTCCAAAATGGGCCGATGTGGATAGGGCTTGGATGCGTATCACCACGCCTATACAAATCGGCCATCCACTGGAGTATTACGAGGATCACTACAGAAAAGCGGTGGCATTGGAGTGGGATGTACGCCTAAGCGATCCGGACTACCCCCAAGGGGAGCAGGCGAAGAAGATAGAAGCGATGTTTCGATCGCTTTATCAGCGTATCGGTATCGAAGCTCCTACTATCTACGAGCAGACTATCTCCAATCTTCAAAAAGTCCAACTCTATGTGGGCAGACCTTTTAGTTTCTATGGGAGTGAATTTAATGGTCTTTTTAGCGCTCAGGTGGTGCCAAACGATGAGAAAGTAAGCCAAGAGTATGGCAAAAAGATCTTCGCCTATCCCGATTTTGTCTTGCAAACCCAACGGGCCAAGCCTAAAATGCGTCTGACGCGAGAGATTTTTGGAGAGGAGCTGGCCAAAAAATTTAGAGAGCTTTTGGAGGATGAAAAGAGTTGGCGTGCCATTTATGACATCACGACTATCGGCCACGAGTATGGTCATATCTTGTGGATGGACGAGAGTAGCGAAGCGGTGATGAACGCTTCTGGGATGTTCAAGCTAGCCGAAGAGTTTAAAGCCACCACGGGAGGACTCGTAGCTTACTTCATGTATGAAGCGCCAAGACTGAGCGAAGAGCTGCTACTCGATCATATCCAGCGCTCCGTTTCGCTCATTGGTTGGATGGAGGTGCCAGAAGTACTTCCATATTATGTGGAGGGACTGTTGCATCTGCAAGGACTTTTTGAAAGTGGGGTATTGCGTTTTGAGGAGCGGTTGCGGGTGGATATGGGTCTAGAGGCTTTTGAGAAACTTAAAGAATGGTATGTGATTACCTATGAGGAGTTGGCTAGGATCTATCTAAAAAAAGAGAATGTTAAAAAATTTTTGGATAAGATGATAATTAAGGATAAAAATTATTATCCTAAAGATAAAGGAGTGGATAGATTCGTTCGCCACTATTATGGGCTTTATCGACAAATGAGTACAGAACTGGATAAGGAGTAAATGATGATACGATGGTTGATAGTAGCGGGTATGATATTGTCGTGGCTTTTTGGGGCGACGGCTAGTTCATACTATATCAAAGAGCTCAAAGCGTATCTGACAGCAAAACCTTTTGATCTTAAAGGTGCATTTTATCCGTACGATTTTGATGGGGATGGTCACATTGCGTACAATGAATGGGTCTATGAGAGTATGGTAACCGGTCGTACCTATAGACTTTTGGGGACTACGCCTACGCCAAATAATAATTTTGGTTTTGTGCCAGTAGCGGTACATCTTGGAAATCGAGAGCCCCAAGGGTATTTTGTCTTTATCGATTTTCCAAAAGATCAAAAAAGAATTTTCTCTTGGGTCTACCTTTCTCTCAAAACCGGTAGAGTCTATAAATTGATGGGCGCTACGCCACAACACCGATTTGATTATTTGGCTTTGAACAATATGACTTTTACGATAGAAAATGCGAAAGCTTTTATCGTTTATACCTCTGAGGGAGAATTTACAGATATTATAGGGGCGTACGATACGCCAGGATTTAGCTGGTCTGTAGATGTTCGCGACTCTTTTGGATATGTAGCTGATGGACTTGAGGGTATTCAGGTCCTTGATCTATCCGATCCGATCAATCCAACGCTCTATACGCATATACCCACGCCCAACGCTTTAAAAGTGGTATCGGGAGGACAAGGACGAGAACTCGTGATCGACGAACAAGAAGGATTGGTTGTAATCGATACGCGTGTTATGCAAAAAGTCTTGAGTATTCCTATCAGTGGCGCGAGTGTTGTAGATGTAGCCTATGATGCGACAAGAAATAACGTGATTGTGGCTACCGATGCCAAAGGTGTTTATATATTTCATATGGCAGGTTCGACTTTTACGCCTATTGATCATATTGAAAATATTTGTGGAGCGGCTGTTAAAGTTTTGGTACAAGGAGACAAACTCTACGTAGCCGATAGTGCAAAAGGTCTTTTGAAATATGGCTTAAATGCTGTGGGGAGCGCCTCTTTTTTAGGTATTTTGGATGCGCCAAACATCAAAGATTTTATCGTAGAGCCTCAGCGTATCTACATAGCATACGAGGACTCTACCCATATTGATATATTCAACGGCTTTGATGGCCAAAAAGAGGGGTTGGAAAATGGGGAGGCTGTAGGCAAACTCGTGCTTGCTCCTAATAAGAAGAAGCTATATGTGCTCAACAAAGTAGCTGCTATTACAGTATATAAGCTCTATATGGGAATGCCCCAAAAAGAGGAAGAGATCTATCTACCCTATCCAGCTACAGATATGAAGATCTCTTTGCAAGGGGATAAAGGATATGTTACTTGTGGCGGAGATGGTTTGAAAGTGCTGAAACTAAAATGACCTTAGTCAGTTTATATCAAAAACTTGACAAAGTTTCACTAAAATGCTATAATTTCTAAAAAAATAAAAGAAGGAGGTAGAAAATGGTACCAATGATGATAGATCCATTCCGAGAGCTAAGAGATATCGAGAAAAAGATCGCTTCTATGCTGGAATTGGAAAAAAATATAATCCCGGCTGCTGCGCAAGCTCCTAAAGAGGCGATCTGGATGCCTGCGGTCAATGAAAAAGAGGATGAAAAAGCCTACTATATTGAAGTGGACCTACCGGGCGTTAAAAAAGAGGATATCAATGTAGAAGTCAAAGACAATATCCTCGTTATTAGCGGGGAGCGAAAATTTAAAAAAGAGGAAGAGGACAAAGGCTATAAACGTGTAGAGAGCTTCTTTGGAAAATTTGAGCGACGCTTTACTCTCCCAGCGGATGCAGATCCTGAGAGAATCGAAGCAAAAGTGGAAGATGGCGTACTTTACATTACTATTCCTAAAATAGAACAGCACCAAAACGCTAAAAAGATCGAGGTAAAATAAGCCCCCTTTGGGGCTTGCCCCTTTTATACTTCTTTTAAACCTTCTTTTGTTATACTCCCTCTAATTATGTCCCAAAAAACATTTTTGGGCGTTTCAATTCCATATGAAAAAGGCTTAACGATGCTGCTTTTTACACCCGGACCCACTCCAGTGCCCGAGCGAATCAGGCA
>JALWCE010000052.1 GCA_027036935.1 Nitratiruptor sp.
TTTACAAGATGGAAAAGATCGCAGATATTATAGACTCTATTGCCCACGAAAAAGGGCTTGACATCAAAAACGTCACCGAGGCCATAAAAACGGCATTCATTAAGACCGCTAAAAAAGTACTTGGAGAAGAGAAAGAGTTTGAGGCGGAGCTCAATGACAAAAGTAAAAAGATCCAAATTTTCCAGAAAGTAGAAGTAGTCGCAGACGATGACGAACGGGCCAAAGAGGAGCCTGAGCGCTACATCACTCTTAGCGAAGCCAAACAGATTGATCCAGATGTAGAGGTAGGCGACGAACTTCGCTATCCGGTAGAATTTGCAAAGCTTGGTCGCACGGCCGCAATGCATCTACACAACGAGATCGAATACCATATCCAGCGCCTCATCGAACAACAACTTTTTGAAAAATATAAAAACAAAGAGGGTACCATCATCAGCGGTACCGTCACCCGAGTGGACGAAGATGAAAATACTTATGTAGAAATTGATGAGGTCAAGGGCATTTTACCCAAAAGATACCGCATTAAAGGGGAGTTTTTCAAGCCGGGCGACGTACTCAAAGCAATCCTAAGACGCGTCATCATCGATAGAGTGTACGGGATATATTTAGAGCTTAGCCGTACTACGCCTAAATTTTTGGAAGAGCTTTTAAAATTAGAAGTTCCTGAAATCAAAGATGGATTGGTCAAGGTAGAAAAAGTAGCAAGAATTCCAGGCGAGCGAGCCAAAGTAGCCGTCTCTTCCCAAAGCCCTAAAATCGATCCGGTAGGCGCATGCGTGGGGGTACGGGGTGTGCGGATCAATGCGGTAAGCAAAGAGCTCAAAGGTGAGAATATCGACTGTATCGAGTATTCACCTATCCCAGAAATTTTTGTGGCCAGGAGTCTTAGCCCAGCAATCATTAGCTCCGTCAAAATTGAAAGAGACAAAGCGATCGTAATGCTTCCGCCTGATCAAAAATCAAAAGCTATCGGCAAAAACGGAATTAATATCCGCTTAGCGAGCATGCTCACAGGCTATGAGATCGAACTTGTAGAAAAAGGCTCGGCCATCGAGAGTGAAAAGAAAGAGCAAAGCGAACCAAAAATCACTTTGCAAGATCTTTTTAAAGAGTAATCTTTGAGATACGCTTTCTATCATAAATCTCAAGCTGAGAATTTTAGGGCGTTTTTTCAACAAAAGGGTTAAGGCGTACAAGTACAAGATCGGCTACAATATTACCAAGTAAAGTCAAAAAAGCGGTAATGATCAATATCCCCATAATGACAGGATAATCTCTAGCCATTGCCGCTTGATAGAACAAAAGCCCCATTCCGTTAATCGAAAAGATCGACTCTAAGATGACACTTCCTCCAATAACACCCGGGAGCGAAAGACCAAGCATAGTCACCATAGGAGGGGCAAGATTTGGCAAAACCATAAAGCGTATGATCTTTGACTCCTCAACTCCTCTGGCTTTGGCAAAAAAGATATAATCGCTTTTGAGAATCTCTAAAGTCAATGAGCGGATATATTGCGTCAGCGTGCCAAAACCTACAAAAACTACTACAAAAATAGGTAGTACCAGATGCCAAGCAAGATCAAGATAGTAGCCTATACCCTCCTTTGGTTCGGGAGAGTGCAGTCCTCCTAAAGGAAAAAGAGCGAGCTTGACACTAAAAAAGATAATAAGCAATAGCGCCAAATAAAAAGAAGGCATCGAAAAAGAGAGTAAAGAGAGCGTCTTAACCATCCGATCAAACCAACTACTAGCCACCAAAGCCGATCTAATACCAAGATAAAAAGCCAAAGTAAAAATAATGGCCATGGCCGTAAGATTTATACCTATAGTAACACCGATACGGCTGGTTATCTCTTCTATCACAGGTTTCCCGCTGGCAAAAGATACACCAAAATCAAGATGAAGCATAGCCCATAACCAGCTAAGATACTGCTGCCATAAGGGCTTGTCCAGTCCATAAATCTCTTTGAGATGCTCAAGCGTCTCTTTGGTGATATTGGGATTAAGTTCACCCGCACTCAAAAAAGAGTTAGGTGCCAAATGAATGGCAAAAAAGGAGATCAAAGAGATCAAAAGGAGCATCCCTACAAGGTAGAGAAATTTTCGCCAAAGAAATCGCTTCATCGCTCTTTCGTAAGAGTATATACCTTGCCGTCAAGTTGGGAAGTGATATCTTGTATTGTATGATCATTGATGATCTTAAACTTTCTTATATCCCCGCCAAAGGTCAAAAATCCAAGTCTTGCCCCTTCGCCTATATTAACTACAACCTCTTTTTTTGCTTTATCCAACTTCTCTACGATCCATTTGCCCTCGATCGTACGCCTGCTATGGCCATCTTTTAATTTCATAAAAGCATGATTGGGAGTAAATTCATAGTAAATTCCATCACCTCGCCATTTCCCCACCAAGATCTTGACCAAAGGCTCATCTTTATATTTCTTATCTATCCCAGTCTCTAGTTTGTTTGCAGCTTCCACTTTCTTCGCATCAATCTTTTCCCATGTACCATCAGGTTTGATAGCAATCGTCTCGCTCCCTTTTTTAACCACTTTGACCTCTTGCCATGTGCCATCAGGTTTGAGGAGGATTACTTTACCATCATCAAGAGTAATATATTCTCCAGCAAATAGCAACAATACCATACCAAAAAGGAAAAACAACTTTCTCATACAATATCCTTTAGAGGGTTTAAAAAATTATAGTGTAGAAGAGTTTAAAAAGGAGTAAAGTATCTTCGGGCAAAGCCCGAAGATAAATTAGAAGTTGTACGTGAGGTAAAGTTGGATAGTGTTGTAGCTATCGCCGCCGTTTTGATCATCGGCATCAGTATAAATATATGCTAATGTCGTATTAAGGTTACCAAATGCTTTGCTTGCAGTAAGAGCAAATTCATCCATATCTTTTACAGGAGCTTTGTTACCCGCATCTGCAGATGTATACTGGGCATAAAAATCGGCAACATCTTCCATATCATACTCAGCACTAATCATATAAGAATCTACATCTGGCGCACTAACATAGCCATAGTTCCACCATGCTTCGGTATAGAGTTTTGATTGAGAAGATTTTCCAAGCATAGTAGCAGTATTTGCCACTCGTACTGGACCGTCGCTATCAGTAGAGGAGTATGCAGCGGCAAGTTTGAACGCATCCATAGCATAACCGAGTTTAACTGCCCAAGCACTTGCGTCATCACTCACACCCTCTACATCGATATTAGAGTACTGTGCGCCTGCGATCAGACCGGGTACCGCATCTTTAAGATCAACGTCTGCTTGCAACCACCAAGCTTGCGCAACATTGACTACATCATAGTACCATACTTGTGCGGTAGTCATAGGGATAAGTTTTGTGATACCTGCAAAAGCGTACGCTCCATCTTTCCAATATGTTACAAAAGGATCGCTTCCGTTTACTATACCTCGTACGACACCGCCATCACCAGTACCGTTTCCTCGTCCAACCCATGCAGCTACCAAAGTAGTTTGGGGAAGGTCGCTGTTGAGCAATACTGCAGCGTCAAAAGTGTTTTCAGCAATATTCCATTTTTCAGTAAAAGCTAATGGAGTATCAAGCTCTTGTCGACCTACTTTAAAAGTTGTGTTTCCAAAAGTTTTGGCAAGCCAAGCCTCTTGTACCCACCATTGAGCGTCTACACCGCCGGCAAACCCTGCCCATGTAGCAGATACGAGGTTGTTTTCAAGACCAAGTGTAGAAAGACCGGTCGCGCTGAGTTTTCCAGCTACGCCGTTTGCAAGATCAGCACTTACCGCTACTGTAGCGGCAGCTTGTCCATAAGCACCTTTTTTATCAAAAAGATCGGCTTTACCCGCATCGTTAGTTCCGTAGAAAAGTTTTGCGTTTCCGCTAAACTTTACATTTTCAACATCGGCAAAAGCGCTCACACTAAGAGCTACAATTGCAACAAGACTTAATTTTGCCAGTTTCATTTTTACTCCTTTTTTCCAAAATCGATAGGCTCAAACGAAATTATAGCGTACTTTTCTTAAATTTTTGTTATTTAACTCGCTTTTAATCTTTGATCCTATCCCAAACTAAAACGGTTTTCCCATCAATCTCCTCTACTGCCGCAAGCCCCATAATATGATATCCCGCATCCACATAGTGCACCTCTCCAGTCACTCCGCTTGAGAGGTCACTAAGCAGATACATAGCGCTGTTGCCCACCTCTTCTATAGTGACATTTCGACGCAAAGGTGCATTGGCCTCGTTCCATTTGAGGATCGTACGAAAATCCCCTATACCGCTAGCCGCCAATGTTTTGATTGGACCGGCACTTATTGCGTTGACCCGAATGCCCTTGGATCCCAAATCTACGGCCAAATAGCGTACGCTCGCCTCTAATGCCGCCTTAGCTACCCCCATAACATTGTAATGAGGAATATATCGCTCAGAACCTAGATAAGTTAAAGTTACAATACTTCCTCCCTCATTCATAAGAGGAAGTAAAGTACGACTCAATTCGATTAGACTGTATACGGAGATATCCATCGCTATCTCAAAAGCCTCTTTACTCGTATCGATAAAGCCTCCGTCTAATGCCTCTTTGGGAGCAAAAGCGACAGAATGGACCAAAAAGTCGATTTTGCCAAAATCCTTGGCTATCGCCTCTTTAAGCGCTTCAAAGTGTTCGGGGCGACTTACATCAAGCTCATAAACTTTATCACTTCCCAAATCTTTGGCGATAGGTTCGACCCTTTTTTTAATTGCGTCGTTAAGATAGGTAAAAGCTAGCTGGGCTCCTTGGTCTTTGCACGCTTTGGCTATACCATAAGCAATCGATTTGGTATTGGCCACACCAACAATCAATCCCTTTTTTCCATCCATCAATCCCATTACAGCTCCTTAATCTTTTGTATCATTTGACAAAAACTCTCAATCTTCCAGCTTGCCGTCCCTACAAGGGCTCCCGAACAGCCTTGAATTCGCATAATAGTTTGTATATTTTGGGGTTTTACGCTTCCACCATAGAGTAAGGGGCGAGAGGTAAGAGTTTGTAAAAAAGCCAATACCTCTTCAATCTCCTCTTCTTTTGCGCTTCTACCCGTCCCTATCGCCCACACCGGTTCATAAGCGACAATTAACCTCTCATATTCTAAATCGATCCCCTCAAGCTGAGATAAAAGATAGGTTTGAATATCCCCTTTCTCTCTAATATCGAGCGTCTCGCCCACACAATAAAAGATAGTAAATCCGTGCTCTTTATAAAAAGCAAACTTTTTAGCGATGAGCTCTTGGGATTCGCTAAAAAGATGACGGCGTTCGCTATGGCCTAAAATCAAGGTGGTAATGCCAAACTCTTTGAGCTGCTGCAATCCTATCTCGCCGGTATATGAGCCCTGCTCAGCTCCGTATGCGTTTTGAGCTCCGATAATGGCTGTGCTCTCATACCGATCCAATGCGGTAAAAGGGGGGAATACGAAAAGCTCCAGCTCTTTTGGTTTTGGACACTTTTGCAGCCTATCCAAATACGCTTTGGTGCTGGCTCTGGTGTGATTCATTTTGAAGTTGGCAGCCAGTATCATTCCTCATCCTCGACCATCAAAGCTTTAATACCGGGGAGCTCTTTGCCCTCTAAAAGCTCTAAACTTGCTCCCCCGCCTGTAGAGATAAAAGTCATCTCATCATCCACTCCCGCTTTAGCTATAAGGCTCGCGGTATCTCCGCCGCCAATAATTTTGGTAGCATAGCTTTCGGCTACATAATTGGCTAGTTTAATAGAGCCTCTAGCAAACTTATCAATCTCAAAAACGCCCATTGGCCCGTTCCAAAGAATCGTTTGCACATCATTAAGAGCCTCTCTAAAAAGCCTAGTGGAGGCTAAGCCAATATCTAGTCCCATCCACTCTTTTGGAATCTCTTTATACGTGACAAATTTTACCGGAGCATCTTCGCTAATCTCGGGAGCAACGACAAAATCTACGGGCAAATAGAGCTTGACCCCAAGGCGATTGGCCTCGTCCAAAATCTTTTTAGCTTCACCCACTAGCTCCTCTTCAACCAAGCTTTTGCCAACCTCTTCACCCATCGCTTTTAAAAAGGTAAAAGCCATCCCGCCGCCAATAATCATCTTATCCACCTTTGGCAGCAGATTAATAAGCGCACCTAGTTTACTAGAGACTTTGCTTCCACCAATAATTGCCAAAAATGGGCGTGTGGGATGCTCGAGCAATTTGTACAGATATTTAATCTCTTTAAGCAGCAAAAAGCCAGCAGCTTTGTGGTCCTTGTCGTAGTATCTGGTGATCGCTTCTACCGAAGCGTGGGCTCGGTGACTTACTCCAAAAGCGTCGTTGACATAAAACTGGCCAAATTCGCTCAATTTTTTGGCAAATTCAGGATCGTTGGCAGTCTCTCCGGGTTCAAAGCGTAGATTTTCAAGCAGTAAAACCTCTGCTGGCTTTAATGCCGCAAATTTGGCCTTGGCATCTTCGCCCACTACATCTTTTGCCATAATCACGTCATGTTTGAGCAGCGTATGAAGTCGTTTGGCCACAGGTTTGAGGGAGTATCTCTCATCATATCCTTTGGGACGCCCTAAATGGCTGGCCAAGACGATACGACACTCATTATCAATACAATAGCGAATAGTCTGTAATGCCGCTCGTATTCGTCTATCATCGGTAATATTGCCATACTCGTCCAAAGGTACGTTAAAATCGCAACGAATAAAAACGCTATCCCCAGGTCCAATATCGAGCTCTTTGATCGATTTGATATGCATTTTACTCCTTTATGTGTATTTTGTGATAAATTCGGCCATATCCAAAAGTCGGTTTGCATAGCCCCACTCGTTGTCGTACCAGCTCATGATCTTTACCATCCGCCCCCCAATAACTTGGGTAAGATCCGTCGCCACCACTGAGCTCAAAGGAGATCCTACAAAATCTTGAGAGACCCTATACTCCTCATCCACTCCCAAAATCCCAGCAAAATCTTTGCTAGCCGCCTCTTTAAAAAGGGCATTTAGAGCATCAAGATCACACTTTTTAAAGAGTATAAGATCTAGATCCATCAAAGATACATCTGCCACGGGCACCCGTACGCTTCGACCATGCAATTTACCTCGTAGATTAGGCAGTACCCTATCTATCGCTTTGGCCGCACCCGTAGTAGTAGGCAAAATATTTAAAGCCGCGGCTCTGGAGCGGCGAATATCTCGTTTGTGATCGCTATCAAGAAGATTTTGATCGATTGTATAACTATGTACTGTCGTCATCAATCCCGCCTCTATTCCAAAGGCTTCATCCACAAGCTTGGCGATGGGAGCAAGACAGTTGGTGGTACAGCTTGCGTTGGAAAGAATGGGCTGACCTTGATAGAGGGTATGATTGACTCCATATACAAATGTGGGAGTATCGTCAAGGGCGGGAGCCGAAAGGATCACTCGTTTAGCGTAATGAAGATGGGGTGAGGCGAGCTCTTGAGTGAGAAATTTGCCCGTAGATTCAATCAATACATCGGCTTCGCACTCCATCAATCCCGGCTCGCTATGATGAGAAAGAGGCACTCTTTTACCCTCTATCCAAAGCTCTTGGCCGTGCAGCTCCACACTTTTGTTTAGCTCTTTATGTACCGAGTCGTGACATAGCAAATATGCCATCATTTGCGGATCCATAAGATCGTTGATCCCTACGATTTCAAAATCGCCTCGATATAAAGCGTTTCGCACTACCGCTCGTCCAATACGCCCAAATCCATTGATTGCCAGCTTGATCGCCATTAGCCCCCTTTGGTAGATTTAGGCAGATTTTAACGAAACTTAACTATAATTTTGGTTAAAAAGGTAATATTTGCGTATAGCAATCTTTGGGGGAAGTTTCGACCCGCCACACAAAGGACATCTTGAGATCGTACGACGGGCTTTGCAAGAGCTTCCTATCGATTGGCTCATCATCGTACCCACATATCGTAATCCTTTTAAAAAAAGCTTTGTGGCTCCGCCGCATTTGCGTCTTCGATGGCTCAAAAAGATATTTGCTCCCTATCCAAAAGTTATAGTAAGCGATTTTGAAATAGCAAGAGGCCGGCCTACCTATGCAATCGAAACGACAGAGTATCTCAAACGCCGCTTTGCTCCACAAAAGATCTATTACATTATCGGCAGCGACAATCTGGAAAGCCTACATAAATGGAAAAATTACAAGAGATTAAAAAAAGAGGTGGAGTTCGTCGTAGCGACAAGAGGAAGAGAAAAAATTCCCTCAAAATATAAGAGATTAAAAGTCCATATACCCATTAGCTCCACTCAGCTAAGAAAAGATCCAAAGCTTCGCTATTTGCCAAAGATCGTGGCGTGGCCAATTAGGCGTTTTTATCTAAAAGCTCTTGCAAAAACTCCTCGATTCTATACTTTTTACGATACGCATCGGTCATAAGATGGATAAGTATATCCCCCAAGTCCACAACAATCCACTCATCCCCTTCTTGGACTTTCAAAAACTCTTCACCCTCAGGCTTAAGCTTCTCTTTAAGCCAATCAAGCAATGCGCCCGTATGTTTATCGCTCAAAGAGGTAGCCACTACTACACGATCGACAAAATAGTCCCCTCCAGAGGTGTCTATTATCTCCACATCCTCACCCTTTTTCTCTTCAAGCAGCTCTTTTATCCGTTTTATTCGTCTGTTAAGCACCTTACATCCTTTTTTTCGCTTCGATACCAAGAAGTCCCAATCCTACCCGAATAGAGAGAGCCACGACCAAAAAAAGCTTGAGATAGCGATCTTCATACTCTGTGCCGATGACTTTGTGTCTGTTATAAAAGCTATGAAATTGAGCGGCCAAAAATTTCAGATAATCGGTGAGTCTCTGAAGCTCCCGTTTGGCGTAGGCATCTTCGATCACCTCTGGTAGCACAAGAGCGTCAAAAAGCAGATCTTTAGCCTCTTGAGGCAGATCTACAAGAGGCACATCCACCACATCTTGGATATTTTTACCAGCTTTTGCGAAAACAGAATGTACCCTAGCGTGCGCATAATTGATATAATAGACGGGATTGGAGGCATCCTCTTTTTTAAGGATATCAATATCAAATTCTAAATGGGTATCGGCCTTTTTGCTCAAAAACATAAAACGCATCGCATCGGCCCCAATCTCTTCGACAATCTCGCTCATCAAGATAAAATTACCGGCCCGCTTGCTCATTTTGTAGGGCTCTCCCCCTTTAAGAAGTGAGACCATCTGCGCTAGGAGCACCTCCAAGCGATTTGGATCGTAGCCCAAAAATTTTATAGCAGCCTTGACTCTGGCGATATAGCCGTGGTGATCGGCTCCCCAAATATTGATATATCGCTCAAATCCTCGCTCAAACTTTTGATAATGGTAGATAACATCGCCAGCCAGGTAGGTAGGACGACCATCCTCTCGAACAACGACTCGATCTTTTTCATCTCCATACTCGCTGGAGCGCAGCCATAGCTTCCCCTCTTTTTCGTAGATAGCGCCATGATCTTTAAGGATCTTAAGCACCTCGTCCCACCTCTCATAGAGCGACTTTTCGCTTACAAACGAGTCAAATTCGATACCCACCTGCTCCAAATCGTGAACGATCAGCTCCATCATCTGATCTTTACCCCAGCTCGCTAGCTCCTCTATCGCCTCTTTGCTTGAAAAAAACGCTCTTCCAAAGACCTCTATCGCTTTTTTGGCCAGATCCTTTATATAATCGCCCCGGTAATACTCATCGGGCCACTGCACCTGCTCCCCTAGCTCCTCTTTGGCCGCTAGGTAGATAGAAAGACCTAGCAAATAGATCTGATTGCCCGCATCGTTGATGTAGTACTCTTTTTGGATCTTGTTGCCTAGATGACTCCCAAGTCTAGCTAATGCGTCTCCAAACACCGCACCCCTAGCATGTCCAATATGAAGCGGTCCTGTGGGGTTGGCGCTGACAAACTCCAACAGTATCGACTCTCCCTGCTCATCGGCGCCAAAACGCTCCTCGTTTTTGAGCGCCCAAGTGGCATAATCATCCAAAAAAGATTCGCTTAGTTTAAAATTTACATACCCTTTGAGAGGTTCCACCTTTTCAAAAATCGGGGATTCTTCAAAAGACTTGGCAATATCGTCGGCTATTTGCATAGGGGATCTACGAAGCTCCTTGGCTAAGGAGAAAGCGATAGGGGTGGCGTAGTGACCAAACTTTTTATCTTTGGGCTTTTCAAGAAGCACATCTTTACCTAAAACTTTTTTTAGTTCTTGTTGAACCTTTTTTTTCAAATCCTATTCCTTTGCACAAGAGGGCAAAGCCTCCTTAAGCGTTGCCGCTCTCTTTTGGCTGAGCTGTTGTTTTTTGTGTAGTAGTGGCGGTAGAAGTGGTATTGGTAGAAGCGGCTGTCGTCTCTTGGGCTATCTCTTTTTTAGGAGCTTCCTCATCTTCATTCATCGCTTTTTTGAAGTTTCTAATTCCGCTTCCAAGCCCTTTGGCAAGCTCTGGAATCTTTTTGGCACCAAAAAGTAGCACCACGATAGCAAGAATTACTAAAAGTTCGGGCATACTGGGCATTCCCATGTTTACTCCTTTGATTTATTGCGTAAAATAATACACAAAAATTCTTAATCTGAGGTTTAACCCCCTTTTTGACATACTCCCCACACCTACAAGGCTGGAAATTGCGGCTATAAGCAAGGATGCTTGCAATTGAAGGTCTTACTTTCCCTATGCCAAGAGTCGAGTCCCCGACTCTCTATTTTAGCAAAAGAGCTAAAGCTCGAGGCTTTACGGCGTTTTTTGGTAATTAATGGCTTTGCCAGTAGTCGATAAACTCATCAATTTCTTTAGGATCTCTTTTGAGTCTGGCCGCTTTTGCGATAGCTAAGATCTGCTCTTTGGAGCGAGCTAAATCGCTGTTAATGAGAATAAAGTCATACTCTTTCATATAAGCCATCTCCTCAATAGCGTTTTGGATCCTCTTTTGTATCGTTTGAGGCGTATCCGTCCCCCTAGCTTGTAAACGGCGCTCTAGCTCGCTCATCGATGGAGTCGTGACAAAAACAGATGTGGCCAAGGGGGCAAGAGAACTCTTTTTAATAGAGGTATATCCTTGTACATCGATGTCAAAAAGAACCAATTTTCCCTCTTCAAGGGCTCCAAGCACCGGACGCAAAGAGGTACCGTAGTAGTATCCGTGCACATTGGCCCACTCCAAAAACATTCCCTCTTGAATCTCTTTTTCAAACTCCTCTTTGGTAA
>JALWCE010000053.1 GCA_027036935.1 Nitratiruptor sp.
TCTGTGCTTCATCCAAGGAGCCAATCCGACTATTACCCACCCTCGCACCCAAAAGGTGGTGGAGGGGCTCAAAAAGAGCTTTACGGTGGTCTTTGGACTCTACGACGATGAGACGGCACAGTTGGCCGATCTGGTGATTCCCGCTAAAAATTTCTTGCAAAAAGAGGATATCAGATTGAGCTACGGGCACGAGTTTGTAGAGCTGATGCCAAAGCTTGAGGATAATCCAAAAACTTTGAGCGAGTATGAGTTTACACGAAAGATGATGGAGCGGTTTGGCCTGGATGGGCTCAAAGAGGAGCGAGAATATATCGAGCATTTTACCAAGCAGCTAAAAAAAAGAGGGGAGTACTACGTACTGCCAAGTTTCGAGGAGATTCCTTACAAGGAGGGCTTCGAGGAGCCCTTTTGTTTTATCGATGAGGTGGAGGATGAGTTTGACAGGCTGGGCGGGGAGTATTTTCTACTTACGCCAAAGGCCAAAAACGCCATCAACTCCCAGTTCAAACGAGATCCCTATCTCTATGTGCCGTTGCGAAGCGGGCTTAGTGATGGAGATAAAGTGGTGGTGAGTTCTAAATGGGGGGAAGTGCAGATGGAGGTGCGGCTTTTGGCCGAATTGAGAGATGACAGCGTCCTAGCCTATAGCGGCAGCGCCATCAACCACGTCACTCCGCCTCATGCCGACAACCACGGTAACAACGCCATCTTCCAAGAGGTCAAAGTCAATATCAAAAAGGAAAGCCAATGAACATAGAAGCGATCGATAAGGAGTATGTGCTCCACACCTATGCCAGAAACTACGTCAACTTCACCCATGGCCACAACACCACCCTCTATGACGATACAGGCCAAGACTATATCGATCTGACCAGCGGCATCGGGGTGGTGAGCGTGGGCCACGCCAATCCTAGGCTCTCCCAGGCGATCTGCGATCAGGCCAAAAAGATCATCCATATCTCCAATCTTTTTGCCATCGAGCCTCAAGCCCTTTTGGCCAAGAGACTTGTGGAGCTCAGCGGCTACGATATGCGGATTTTCTTCGCCAACAGCGGGGCTGAAGCCAACGAGGGGGCGATCAAGATCGCCAGAAAGTATGGAGAGGTGGACGGCCAGATCAAGCGCTACAAGATCGTTACCCTCAAACACTCCTTCCACGGGCGCACCATTACCGCCCTCAAAGCTACGGGCCAAGAGGCGATGCATACCTATTTTGGTCCCTTTCCGGATGGCTTTGTATATGCCGAGGATATAGAGCAAGTACCCCAGCTGCTCGACGATCATACCGTAGCGGTGATGATCGAGCTCATACAAGGGGAGGGGGGCGTGGAGCCTCAGGACAAAGAGGCGGTACAGCGGCTGGCCAAAATCCTCAAAGAGCGTGACATCCTCCTCATTGTCGATGAGGTCCAGACGGGGATCTACCGCACGGGTGAGCCGCTAGCCAGCAATCTATACGAGATTGAGCCAGACATCATCACTTTGGCCAAGGGGCTTGGTGGCGGCGTACCCATAGGAGCGGTGATGACAAGGCTCAAGGATATCTTTGCCCCAGGAGATCACGGCAGCACCTTTGGGGGCAACTATCTTAGCACCAGAGCCGCTTTAGAGGTGCTAGATATCTTGGAAGAGGAAAAAGAGAGCGGAGCGCTCGATCATCGTATGATCTACTTCGAAGAGCGGCTCAAAGCCATCGCCGCCAAATTTTCCAATCTTTTTGAAAAAGAGGTGGGGCTGGGTCTGATGCGAGGTCTTCGGGCCAAAGAGGCCGATATCCAAAACGAAATTATCAAAAAGGCCTTTGAGGAGCGGGTGTTGGTGCTCAAAGCTGGACGCAATACCGTACGTTTCTTACCGCCTCTGACCATCACCAAAGAGGAGATCGACGAGGGATTGGGGCGGTTTGAGCGGGCGTTGGAGACTCTATGAGGCGATTGGCCCTTGTCGCACTGCCTCTAGCGATGATGGCTGGATGGCTGAGTACTCTAAAAGAGGAGGAGCTGCGGCTACAAAAAGAGTCGGCCATCACGGAAGCCAAAAAGCTGCACGATAGTTGGCTAAGTCCCATCAAAATGAGCTATCTATACCAAAAAGGGGATCAGTTTCCAAATCAAGAGCTCAAAAGCTTTCGCATAAGCCTCGATCAGCCCATATTCAAAAGCGGCGGGATCTGGGCGGCTATTAAGTATGCCAACGCCAAGAGGATAGCGAGTCTGTATGGTGTGAAGCTAAACCGTAAAAATCTGGTGGCTTTGGTGATCGAGCTGGCCTACAAACTGCGCCAGGCGGATCTTCGCATCCAAAAGCAGAGGCTCTTGATCCAAAACGCCCATATCGATGTGAAAATTAAAAAGGATGCCTATTTGGCCGGTATGCTCGATAGTACCTTTTTGGATCAGGCGCTTTTGCAAAAAAACGCCAAGGAGCTGGCCCTTTTGGATCTACGGGAGCAAAAGGCTCAGCTAAAGAAGAATCTAAAAGATCTCAGTGACGAAATTCCTAAAAAGCTGCCAAGGTTTGCGCTCGTGCCGCGGGGAGAGTATTTGGCCAAAAACCTCACCCTAAAAGAGCATCGAGCCCAGATAAAGGCCGCCAAATATTACCGCTGGATGAGTATCGCCAGATATCTGCCAAGCCTCTCGCTTATGGCGGAGTATGACTATCAGCGAATGCGTGGCAGCCTCTACTTTCCAGCCTATAGCTATCAAGACCACTACCATACCTACGGGTTTCGCCTCTTTATGCCTTTGTGGGATTTCAACGCTCCCAAAGAGATCCAAAAGGCCAAGATCACCTATTTGCAAGCGGCCAACCAGTTGGCACAGGCCAAAAGGGAGCGTCAAAGCCTCTACGCCAAGACGCTGAAAACTTTGCGCCTTTTGGATAAAAAGATAGCTCTGGCTAAAGAGGATCAAAGGATCTATACCAATCTTTTGCGACAAACCAAGGAGCTCTACAAGGCGGGGGAGAAGACCAGCTACGATGTGCAAACCTTGCAAAACTCTTTGCAAGCGAGGCGGCTGGACCAAAAGATTTACGATTTGCAGCGCCAGATCGAGCTATTGCGGCTGTATAAGGAGATAGATGCGTTTTAGCCAGTTTTTCAACGAGTGGCTCTATGGGAAAGAGGGCTACTACAGTTCTTTCAAAGAGATCGGAAAAAAGGGGGATTTTTTTACGGCAGTGAGCGCTACGCCCCTTTTTGGCGGAGCGATCGCCAAGCATATCTATCGGCAGATCCAAGAGGGGCGGCTGGGACGAGAGGCTCTGATATTGGAGATCGGTGCGCACAAGGGGTATTTGCTGGCCGATATCGTTCAGTTTCTCTATACTTTCGATCCCGCACTCATCGAGACTCTTCGATTTGGGATCATGGAGCCTTTTGCAAATCTTCGAGCCATCCAGCAAGAGTATTTCAAGCAAAGCTTCGGTGATGCGGTGCGGCTGGAGCACTTTGGCTCACTGGAGGAGATAGAAGAAAAAGAGGGCTTCGTGGTAACC
>JALWCE010000054.1 GCA_027036935.1 Nitratiruptor sp.
TGCCAGACACCATCCGCTACGCCCTGTTTGTGGGTGTGCCCAAGATAGAATTTAGCCTCGATATCTCCAAGCCAGTCTCTTTGTACTACTTTTTACTGGCTTTGTTGCCCGCACTCGATGGCGAGGAGCTCGCAAAGGTGCGAGAATGGATAGAGTATCTGGCCAAAGTGGCTTTCATCCCCCAGGAGCGTTTGCAAGAAAGAGCCAAAGAGAGAATCGCCCGTATCTATGAGGAGCTCCAACATCTTCTCACTCCCGAGTTTATCCAAAAAATTAACGAAAATCCCGATGTGTCACTCAAAAAAGAGGATACGTTCAAGGTGGTCACCGCAGACGTGACGGGCTATATCCAAGCCAGCGGACGCACGAGCCGTCTGTATGTGGGAGGACTTACCAAAGGGCTTGCCTATCTGCTCGTCGATGACCAAAAAGCTTTTAGAAGTTTGCAAAAAAAGGTACGCTGGTTTAGCGACGAGATAGAGTTCAAGCGAGCCGAGGAGGTGGATCTGCAAACAATTTTGGCCAAGATCGACGAGGATCGCCGAAAACTTCGGCTGGCTTTGGAGGGACGCTTAGAGGGGAGCGAGGATCTTTTCAAAACGACCCTCGTCATCGTCGAATCTCCCAACAAAGCCCGCACTATCGCCAACTTCTATGGCCGCCCCATCATGCGCGAGTTAGGAGGTGTGCGGGTCTACGAGGTGGCCAAAGAGGGGATGATTCTAAGTATCGCAGCCTCCAAAGGCCATGTATATGACCTCAACAAAGAAGAGGGCTTCCATGGCGTTTTGGCCAAAGAGGAGTTTGTGGAGATTTTCGAGCCCATAGATGAGTCCAAAGAGCAGATCATCCAGGCTATCCGAGAGCTCGATCTCGAAACTGCCCAGATCTTTTTGGCCAGCGATCCGGATGTGGAAGGGGAGAAGATCAGCTTCGATTTGTGGCTCAACTCCTTGCCTTTCAACTCCTCCATCAAGCGAGCGGAGTTTCACGAGGTGACCAGGCGAGCCTTCGATCAGGCACTGGAGCGTCCCAGAGAGGTGGAGGAGAATCTGATCAAGGCCCAGCTGGTGCGCAGAGTCGCCGATCGCTGGATAGGATTTGAGATCTCTCAGTATCTTCAAAAAAGGTTTGGCCGCAAGAGTCTCAGCGCTGGGCGGGTCCAAACGGCTGTGCTGGAGTGGATCGTGCTGCGAGAGTATGAAGCTAAAGAGAGAGTCTGGGCAGTGCGCCTCAAGTTAGCGACCAAAGAGGTGGAGTTTGTCTTTGAGCAAAAGGAGGAGGCCCAAAAATTTTATGACGGAGTGCAAAAAGTACGGGTAGAGATTCTAAACAAAGAGCCTAAAAGTCTCCTTCGAACACCCTTTTCTACCGACAAGATGCTCCAAGCCGCCGCCGAGACTCTACGCTATTCTCCCCAAAAAGCGATGCAACTGGCCCAAGAGCTTTTTGAAAGTGGACTTATCACCTACCATCGCACCGACTCTATTCGTGTGAGTCCTGTTGGAATCGCTTTGGCCAAAGAGTATATCGCCGACCGCTTCGGCCAAGACTATTTTCGTCCCAGGAGCTTTAGCGAATCTGGGGGAGCCCATGAGTGTATCAGGCCTACTCGAGCCATGGATGCCAAGCAGCTAGAGGAGTATCTCAAATTTTCCAACCTCTCTTTGGAAACGGAGCATGTGGCGTTGTATGACCTGATCTTTCGCAATTTCATCGCTTCGCAGATGAAAGAGGCGGTGGTGGAGGAAGCAGAGGCCAGAGTGGAAGCTCTGGATCGAAGTACACAGATCCACTACTATGACAAGATTTTGGAGCATGGGATCGATCTGGTGGTAGAGGTGCCCATAGAGAGCATAGAGGAGGGTGAATACGAAGTACAAAAAGAGCTGCAAAGTCGCCCGAAAAAACCGCACTACACATACGCACAGATCATCGCGATGATGAAAGAGCGGGGTGTGGGCCGTCCCTCCACCTACGCCATTACAATAGAAAAGCTGCTGGAGCGCCGCTATGTGATCCAACGGGGTACGAGCCTCATCGCCACCAAACTGGGCATAGAGGTATACGAAGAGATCAAGAAACAGCCCAGTATGTACGCTTTTGTCAACGAGAGATATACAAGAGAGCTCGAAGAGTTGATGGACAGGGTGGAGCGAGGGGAGGTCGATTTTCAAAAGGTGCTGCGAGAGCTTTATGAAAAAATCCAAAGGGAGATCCATGAAAACATTGTATGAGGATATCTACTATCTCAAAGAGCGTATCCAGCAGCCAGATCTCAAGGCGAGGCTGGAGGATCTGGAGGAGAAACTCCACAAACTGCGCACCAAAACGGGCCTCAAGATGCTCGTGAAGAAAAAAAAGATCTCCAAGGCGATCAAAGAGGTGGAGTATGAAGAGGAGCTGACCAAACTGCAAATCGAGCTTATCAAGATGCAAAACTGGATCTATGAGAACAAGAAGCGGCTGATGATCATCTTCGAGGGGCGTGATGCCGCCGGCAAAGGGGGGGCGATCAAGCGCTTTACGATGCATCTTAATCCCAGAAAATATCGAGTCGTGGCTCTGCCGGCTCCTACGGAAGTGGAGAAAGGGCAGTTTTATTTCCAGCGCTATTTCGCCCAGCTACCAAATCCGGGAGAGATCGCTTTTTTTGATCGTAGCTGGTACAATCGCGCTATCGTAGAGCCGGTCTATGGCTTTTGTACTCAAGAGCAGTACGAAAAATTTATGAAAGAGGTGCCAGAGATCGAGCATGCCCTTATCGACGATGGGATCATCCTTATCAAGTTTTGGTTCTCCATCTCAAAAGAGACCCAAAAGAAGCGCTTCGAAGAGCGGATGAGAAATCCTCTTAAGCAGTGGAAACTAAGCCCCGTGGACAAAAAGGCCCAAAAATTATGGGATAAGATCACCCACTACAAAGAGGAGATGTTTAGCCGCACCCACACCTCCTATAGCCCTTGGATCATCGTAAACTCCAACAATAAAAAGCTAGCCAGGCTGGAGTCTATTCGATATGTGCTCTCCCAAATACCCTATAAGGGCAAAGATGAGGCGAAGGTGAGCTTGCATCCCGATCCAGATATCGTCCAGCGCTATCATAGACGAAACATTCAGATTGACTAAGGAGTAGTTATGAAAATCTTTATCACAGGTATCGGCAGCGGTCTAGGCGAGGCTTTGGCCAAGCTCTATCTAGAAGCTGGCGAAGAGGTCTATGCCCTGAGCCGTTTTTTGCCAAAGAGCTTGTCAGGCTTTTCTCATCTACATTTTTTGCCCATCAATCTTCACGCTCACGAAAAGATCGAGTGTGTGATGGATCGGCTGTTCAAAGATAAAGAGCTCGATCTAGCTATCCTAAACGCCGGCATCATAGGCGAGCTTAAAGATATGAGCGATACGAGCCTAAGCGAGATAAACGCTATCATGGATCTCAATGTCTGGGCCAACAAGGTAATTTTAGATTATCTCAAAGGCCACA
>JALWCE010000055.1 GCA_027036935.1 Nitratiruptor sp.
GCCCACTTTTCTGTTGTGGCTTACAGAGATGGGGAATATCTTGTCGGTGCCAAACTCATAAAAACTCCAGACGTTTTGCTCCTCTTTGTCGTTGTCTATCTTATTGACCACTAAAGCCATCTCTTTGCCCAGTTTTTGGAGCTGGCGAAAGATCTTTTTGTCCTCCTCGTCTGGCAGCTTCTTGCCGTCCACCATATAAAGGATCACATCCGCATCTTTGGCCGCTTGTAGCGCTTTGTCTTTGACCTTGTCAAAAAGCTCGTCACGCTCTTCGAGCCCTCCCGTATCGATCAGTTCGGCCTCTTTTTCGCCGATTTGGGCGATACGCTTTTTGACGTCTCTTGTAGTGCCTGCTTCATCGCTCACTATTGCGTCACGCTGCTTGAGGATGCGGTTAAAAAGCGAGCTCTTGCCCACGTTCGGTTTTCCGATAATCGCTATCTTTTTCATTTTGCTATCTTTTCTATATAGATGGATTCGCTTGGAAAGGCAAAATCGCTACCGTGCTTGTGGACGATTTCGATGATTTTGAGGTTGATATCCTCTTTGATTGCAAGATATTTGGCCCAGTCGGCCGTGTTGGTGAAGCAGTAGATAAAGATTGAGAGGCTGCTATCCTCAAACTCATCGAAATTGACCAGTAGCGTGGCCTTTTTTGCGATCCCCGGATGGGATTGTAGCATATTTCTTATATCTTGCACAATCGCTTCTATCTGCTCGTTGGTAGTGGAGTAGACTAGACCGATGCGTGCTTTAATGCGACGGATATTGCGTCTGGAGAAGTTTTCTATTGGATTGTTCGCTATCATCTGATTTGGGACGGTAACTAAAGACTTTTGGAATGTTCTTACTTTTGTAGTGCGAAGACCTATGTCTTCAACAATCCCCTCTACCTCACCCACTTTGATCCAGTCGTCTATCTTGAGAGCTCTATCGGCTAGGATGCTCAGACCTCCAAAGAGATTGGCCGCCGTATCTTTGGCCGCTAGTGCGAATGCCAAACCGCCAAGTCCTAAAGAGGCTAAAAAGGCACTGACGTTGATATCCCACTCTTGCAAGATGGAGACCAGTCCGATGGAGAAAATAAAAATCTTGAGGGTTTTGATAAAAAAGGCGCCAATCTCCCGGTAGAGCTCTTTGCCTATACGGCGGGCGAAGCGGTAGATGGTTTGGTCAAGAATGACAACGGAATTGTACAAGAGCCAAAAAATATCAAAAATTATGAGGCTTTTGATGATTTTATCAAAAACTTCCCCCTCTACTCCGGCTATATCAAAGGCAAGATACAGACCTATGATTACAAAAGCAAATTTTAAAGGACCCTCAAGAAGCGTAAGCAGTTTATCATCGAGGGTAGTTGTGGTCAACGAGGCCATTTTATGCAAAGATTTGAGCACTATAAAAGAAAAAAGACGCCTAAAAATCAAAAAGAGCAAGAAAATGCCAAGAGCTTCGGCAAATCGATACAGCGGAATGCCCAAAAAAGAGTTGTTGTTTAAAAAGGCAAGCAGTTGATTTTTAAGACGCAATAGCTTGATACGCCATCCACCTAAAATTTTGTCAAGCATATATGTTGTTGTGGTGGAGAAAGCTTGTGGCAAGTAGGGATTAATCGAGTGCTTATGCAAAAAGTCGATAATTCCTTGTGCCTCTTGGAGACTTTGTTTGGATTTTTGTTTAAGATGAAAAAAGAATTTTTTTAGACGCAGTAAGACGATGCGTTTGACGTAGTACTCCTTTTTTTGGGAGAGCTTGTGGATTGCTTGCTTTGTTTTTTGGATTTGAGCTTTGTTGTCGAGTATTTTCCAGCGCTCCAGTTCGATAGAGAGCTTCTTGATCTTTTTTTCTAGATAGGCCAAAGATTTGGAGTATGATTTTATTTTCGAGTCAATATTTTTAATAGAAAATTTTATCTTTGGCAGTGTACGGATAAGGGCATCGAGCCATTTGGGGTAGTTTTGATAGACCATTTGGATAAAGGCTCGGTTTTTTTGGAGTACCTTTTGATAGTAGGCATATTCGAGCTGGAGTGTGAGATGGGAAGTGGTGTTAGCCTCTTGGAGGTTTTCCTTGATATCATTGAGCTGCTCTTTGATTTTGTCGATCTGCTCTTGCGTGGCTTTTGCTTTGGCCAAAAGTTCATTAATTTTATAAAAGGTGCGTACATACTCTTTGTCATCTTTTATAGCAAAGTCTTCTAGGCTAAGGACTTTGTTGCTTTGGGAAAGAGTAGCTAGGATTTTAGAAAGGAGAGTTTTTTGCAAAGCGTAGTCTGGGGCCGATTGGTTGAGCTCTTTGGCCAAATTTTTATAAAAAGTGGCGTTGGTCTCTTGGATAAGTGTTTGGTTGATATCGGCAAATAGCAAAAGAGGGAAGAGTAAAAAAAGGAGTAGTTTTATCACGAATCGCCTTTTTTGTTACAATTTTACCAAATCTATAAAAACAAAGAGGCGGCGATGAGAATAGCGGTTCTATTGCTTGGGCTTTGTGCCCTGTTGTTGGCTAAGCAGATCGAGGCGGAGTATAAGGTAAGTTACGGAATATTTGGACGAATGGGCAAGAGTTTGGCAAAAATGGAGTCCAACGAGACCAATTATACGATTGAAGTAGTGGGCAAAGCTACGGGATTGGCAAAAATTTTTAGCAACTCTAGAGTTGAGAGATATGTGAGCAAAGGATTTGTTAAGAATGGACTTTTTCGTCCTTTGGTTTTTATCAAAATACGCCAAAACAGCTACAAAAAAGATATCAAAAAATTTACCTTTGATTATAAAACAAAGCGTATAGGCGTTGAGCGTCATATCTACAAACACGGCAAATTGGTGCAGCATAGTTTTAACTATCTGCCATTTTTTGCCAAAGAGGATACTTTGACGCTCTATTTTAATATTCGCCGCTACCTCAAACCGCAAAAATATCTGTATACTTTTTATGCCGTTGGGGGTGAGCGCCATACGGGACGCATCGATGTGATCGTAGAGCATGGTAAGAGGCTTCGTGAGCTGCAAAAACTTTTGGGTGTCCATGGACTCTACCTTAGCGTCATACTCCATCAAAAGATATTCGCCAGTAAACAAGGTGAGCTTCATATCGTCATAGACAAAGATGGCGTGGCAAAAAAGGCCCTTTTAAAAGATGTGATCGCCTTTGGGGACATTGTAGCCGTACTGCTTAGAAAGAGGGTCGTTGAGTAAAATCGACAAAGGCGTGCTTTATATGCTAGTTGCCTCCTTGCTTTTTGCAGGGATGGGGGTCTTCGCCAAGCTTTTGGGATCGGTGATGCCAAGCCTTGAGATCGTCTTTTTTCGCAACGTTTTTGGTGTGATTGGGGTGGGGCTTTCACTTTTGCATACTCCTTTGCAAGGA
>JALWCE010000056.1 GCA_027036935.1 Nitratiruptor sp.
ACACATCTACAGACTATCGACACTGGTTCGAGAAACGTGGGGATCAAGACCTACAAGGATTATCTAGTCTTTGCGGCAATGGACACAGACGCCATCTGGGTGATGAAAAAAAAGATCAAGCTCGTTCCCCTTAGATGTCTGGGTCCTGATGGCAAACCGATGATGGAGAAAAAGATCTGGTTTGAAAAGTTCAAAGTAATCCAAAACGCCGGCGAGGTCCCTTTTGACGCTTTGATCAACGGCAATCTCTATGTGGTAGGTTTTTTCAACTCCCCTTTTGTAGGTGTGCTCAATCTCGACACTTTTGAATATAAGCAAGTTCCCCTGAGACTGGACAAAAAGAGTATAGTCCTCAAAGTTCCCCATTTTGGATTTTGGTCCGTAACAAAAGATAAATTTTTTATCCCGGCGGTGGGGGACAACAAAGTCTTCGTCTTTGACAAAAATTTTCACTTCATCAAAGCGATCGAAGTGGAGGGCAATCCGGTCTTTACCTCCCTCAGTCCCGATCGCAAATACTTAGCCGTCACTTTTAGCGGTAAAAAGTTTCCCATCGTACAGATCGTTGATACCAAGAGCTTGGAGGTCTTCAAACGCTTCGATTTTGGCGGGATGGTGCTGCATGTGCGATGGAGCAAAGAGGAACCCTTGCTCTATGTCTCAAATAATGGGAAGAGTCAAGTTATAGGAATGGACACACAAAAGTGGAAAGAGCGTTTTCGCATTCAGGTGCCAAAGCCCTCCGGAATATTTTTGTTTGAGGAGCGATAAGCCCTTTTTGCAACTTTGGTAGCATACTCTTTTGTCTGCTATCGTTATAATTTTCAAAAAATATCACTTAGGAGGCTGAGTATGGCAAAGTTGACGGAGTTTGAACAAAATGTGGCCGAGAGAATGAAAGAGCAAATAGAGCTCAACAAAGAAAAACCAGAGTTTGGCAACGTAGACCTTAAAAGGGCTTTGGAATTGCTTAAAGAGGCTGGCGCTATCCTTTTAGATGTACGTCCACCAGCCAAAGTATGCGGTGAAAATGCGGAAGAGGCCGACATTCCAGATAGTTACTATACTCCATATAACGAATTTTTCAATTACCTAGACATCTTGCCTGAGGATAAGACAAGTGTCATAGTGACCGCCTGTCTTAAAAGCTATTTTGCCAATAGAGTCAAAGCCTATCTTGAAATACTAGGATATGAAAACGTCTACGCCTACGGTGGTAATATCGAAGAGTGGATCGCATGTCACAAAGCGCACAAAGGTGAGATATAAGTTCATATTCTGGGCCCTTTTAGGGCTCATTTTGATCGGATGCGATCAAAAGATCTATGAAAAAATCTACTCCAAGCCCTCCACAAAGATTACTTGTCTTAAATTAAAAAGCGATAATCCAATTACTGAGTATCTTTTGCGTCAAGAGTATACTTTCTCTTCCCATTGTCCATATACATTAAAAACTACCTCCCATTTTATCTCCACTTGCAGCTCTGCTAAGGCAAAAGCCTTAGGAAGTGATTTTGACGGCTACTTGCGCTTAGAACTTTGGCAAAACAAAAGACTTCTGTATCGCAATCAAATCGATTTTAAAGGGTGTCTTGATAAAAGAGTAGTCCATACCCTTTTTTTCAGGCTTAAACAGCTATTTTAAATCCTCTTTGGTTATAATCATAAACAAAAATTATTGATGGATAGGTAATGAGCAGTTTTGAAAATCCAATCAATTCCATTTTAGAAACAGCTTTAGTTAGTATTTTTATCAATACACTGATGGCTCTTTTTTTGGCGATTTTATACTGGTCTTATGACGAAACGAGGGTGATGGTATGGTTTATAGCCTTTGTAATTATAATGTTGTATCGTTTAATCATTTTTTATCTTTATCAAAAAGGAAAACTTAATCCCAAGTATGCTTACTGGCTTACTCTATTAGGCGTGGAACTCTCCGCATTGATATGGGTAGTACCATTATGGACTTTTTTATACCACGCAGATATCTTTTATCAATTTTTTATAGGATTTATTTTTGGTGGACTCGCTTCTGGAGCAATGATACTCTTTAGTGGCGATAGAGTGATCGCTATGAGCTATTTGACATTTTTATTGATACCTTTGGCGATTTGGTACGCCTCTTTTGGCGATAAATATCATTATATGATGGCGATATTAATACTACTTTATTATATTTTTTGGCTTATTAGCTTGCTAAAACTTTATCGCATCAATACTCTTTATCGCTCTTTAGCTGGTCAGAGGAAGCGGCTGTATGAAGCGCATAAAAAAAGTTGGAAAAAATTTAAAACACTCTTTGATCACGCCCCTTTTGGGCTCTTTTTTTACGATAAAGAGCTCAAAATTCAAGAAGCCAACAAAGCTTTTATTGAAGCTTTGGGTGTTCCAAAAGAGCAGGTTTTGGGTTTTGATCTGAACAGATTAAAGAATGAAAAACTAAAAAAAAGTATCAAAAAACCTTTGATTAAAGGTGAACCGGGCCTTTATGAGGGTTCATACAAATCTATTTTAAGCGGTAAAAAGTTTATGCTACGAGCCCTTTCTGTACCTGTATATGAAGATGAGGAGATCATAGGGGCGTTACACATTACGCAAGATATATCCAAAGAGTATGAGAATAAAAAGAAATTAGAGACCTACGCCAACTTTTGCCTCCATAGTCCCAATCCTATTTTCCAAATAGATTGTATGAACAAAACTATTGTAATGGAAAATGAAAAAGCGGCTCTTTTGCGCTCTTTGGCATTAGATTGGAATAGTTTGATTCGGCGTTTGTGTGGATGCGATACTTCATGTACCCTACAATATGAGATCGGCTCGACCATCTATCTTTTCACCTCCATTCCAATCCACGGACATATGCGCAACATCTATGGTCAAGATATTACTCAAGAGGTCAAAGCCAAACAGGATGCAGAGTTCTTTGCATATTACGACGATTTAACAAAACTGCCTAGAAAAAAGCTTTTTATGCAGTTTGTACAAGATGCCGCCAAGAGAGCTGAACGTTTTGCCCATCACAATGCCCTTTTGTTTGTGGACATAGATGATTTTAAAACAATCAACGATACCTACGGCTATAGAATAGGCGATCGACTGCTCATAATTTTGGCCAAACGCATCAAAATGGCTCTAAGAGCGGTGGATATTATAGCTCGTTTTGGCGGGGATGAGTTTATGATTTTGCTAAAAGATTTGGACAAGGATAGAGATAAAGCGAGCATCGATGTACAAAGTATCGCTCAAAAAATTTTACAGGCTATTAAAAAACCGGTAGTTATAGATAATTGTCGACTAGAAGTGAGTGCGAGTATTGGCGGTGTGGTATTTGGCAATGAAGAGCCTGAAGAGCTGCTCAAAAAGGCGGATATCGCTATGTACGAGGCAAAGAGTCAGGGAAAAGATCGCATGGTATTTTGTGATAAAGAGCTAGAGAAAAAACTACTCTATAAAACTACCTTGATCGACGAGTTTCGTACCGCCTTATTCTATGATCAGCTCGAACTTTTCATACAGCCCCAAATGCGATCGTATGCACATAAGTGTACAAGTGCAGAGGCATTAATACGATGGAGACATCCCAAGCGAGGCATTTTGCTACCTGAGCATTTTCTTCCAATGGCACAAGAGAGCGGTTTGATTTATGAGATGGATTTGTGGGTAGTTAAAAAAGTGGTCTCTTTGTTGAAAGAGTTTGAGAATTTGGAGTATATAAGCTGTAATATCAGCGCTCTTAACTTTGCCAAAGAGCCTTTTATCAAGGAGCTCATCGATATAGTAGACTCAAGCCAAAGCAATGCTAGACGCATCCAAATAGAACTGAGCGAATCGAGTATGGCAAGAGACTATTTTGAGATCGAATCTAAAATCAAAAAGCTCAAGTCGATGGGATTTCGCATCGCTTTGGATGATTTTGGTACCGGATACTCCTCTTTGGGCCATCTAAAAAACGGTACGATCGATACCATTAAAATAGATAAAAGTTTTGTTAAGGATTTGGGTGTGGATAGAAATGACGAAGTGCTGGTAAAAAGTATTTTAGCCATAGCCAAAAATTTTGGTTTTACCACAATTGCCGAGGGTGTAGAAAACGCTTTTCAACTAGAATTTTTAGAGGCTTTGGGATGTGATATGATCCAAGGATACTATATCGCTCCCCCTTTATCTCTTAGCGAGTTTCAAAAGTTTTTGAATGGTTGTACATAGTTTCTCATCGCTTGAGTATACTCTCCAAAAATTTTAAGCAATCTTTAGATAAAATTTTCCTTAAAAAACGAGGGCTATCATGACCAAATATATCTTTGTCACTGGAGGAGTGCTAAGCTCCCTTGGTAAAGGGATTTCGAGTTCTAGTATCGGGGCACTACTCAAAAACAGCGGTCTTAATGTCTCTATTCTCAAAATTGATCCTTATATCAACATTGATCCGGGAACTATGAGCCCCTTGGAGCACGGTGAGGTTTTCGTCACAGCTGATGGGGCGGAGACCGATCTAGACATTGGTCATTATGAGCGATTTTTAGATGTGAAACTCTCAAAACTTAACAACTTTACTACTGGACAAGTCTATCTCTCAGTTATCCAGCGAGAGCGTAAAGGGGATTATCTTGGTAAGACGATTCAAGTGGTGCCTCATATTGTGGATGAGATCAAAAATCGTATCAAAAAAGCGGGCAAAGGCAAGGATGTGCTCATCGTGGAGCTAGGAGGGACTGTGGGTGATATCGAGGGGCTCCCTTTTTTAGAAGCGATCAGAGAGCTTACTCACGACTTGGGAGAGCATAAAGCCTACAATATTCACGTTACCTTAGTACCCTATATCGCTGCGGCGGGTGAGCTTAAGACCAAGCCCACTCAGCATAGCGTCCAAGAGCTGCGTCGTATCGGCATTAGTCCAGATATGATTATCGCCAGGTGCGAGCGTCCGCTGCCCAAAGAGGTACGCACCAAAATCGCTAAGAGCTGCGGGATACCAGAGCGCAGCGTCATCGAAGCAAAAGATGCCGAAACGATCTACAAAGTGCCACTTAATTTCTTACGTCAAGGAATCCTAGAACCCATATCCAAGCAGCTACGGCTAGGAGAGCTCCATCCTCAGATGGATGAATGGGATATGCTGGTCAAAAAGATCATAGCTCCAAAAGATGAGGTGACCATCGCCTTTGTAGGCAAGTATCTTGGACTCAAAGAGTCTTACAAGTCCCTCACAGAAGCCCTTATCCACTCTGGAGCTGCCCTTGATAGCCGAGTTCATATTAAATGGGTAGATAGCGAGCTCATTGAGGCCGAAGGGGTGGAGAATTTTTTAAAAGATGTGCACGGGGTATTGGTGGCCGGTGGATTTGGCGAGCGGGGCGTAGAGGGCAAAATGGAAGCGATCCGATATGCTAGGGAAAAAAAGATCCCCTATCTGGGGATATGCCTTGGGATGCAGCTTAGCATCGTGGAGTTTGCCAGAAATGTCTTGGGGCTCAAAAAGGCTAACTCTATGGAATTTGATCCCAATACACCCGATCCGGTCGTCTATCTCATCGATGAGTTTATCGATACTTCTGGCCAAAAGCAGATCCGCACCCACACCTCCCCAATGGGTGGGACACTGCGGCTAGGGGAGTATCCTTGCCGTGTCAAAGAGGGAACGAAATTGTGGGAGGCCTATGCTCATCAACCCATAATCTATGAGCGTCACCGCCACCGATACGAGGCCAATCCGGCGTATAAAGAGCAGTTAGAATCGCACGGGATGATTGTGAGTGGCCAGAGCGAAGAGGGGCTTATTGAAGCGGTAGAACTTAAGGATCATCCATGGTTTGTAGGCGTACAGTTTCACCCAGAATTTACCGCACACTTACAAAAACCAAATCCCTTAATAACCGCTTTTATCCACAATGCTATGAAAAATAGATGAAACTGACTAAGGAGCGGCTCTATCAAATCCTCTCTGATCGTTTTAAAGAGGGGTTTTTACGCCTTTCCCAGCTTCCAAAGCCAGATACTCTCAAAGATATGGACAAGGCCGCCAAACGCATAGCTAGAGCTATCCATGATAAAGAGCGGATCGCTTTGGTAGGGGATTATGATGTGGACGGGGTGGTGAGCACGGCGTTAATGAAAGAGTTTTTTGAAATTATTGACTATCCACTGCAAAGTATCATCCCAAATCGATTCCGACACGGCTATGGTATCTCGCCTATGGTGATAGAAGAACTAGGAGATGTGGACCTCATCATCACAGTGGATAATGGCATCGGGGCGATGGAGGCTGCTCGCTACTGCCAAAAAAAAGGGATTGATCTTATCATCACAGATCATCATACGCCATCACACTCCCTACCCCAAGCCTATGCCATCGTCAACCCCAAGCAAGAGGCTTGTACTTTTGCGTATGAGGAGATCTGCGGAGCCCAAGTGGCGTGGTTTTTGATCGCCCAACTCAAAAAGGAACTGGGATTGGATCTGGATATGAGGCGCTTTTTAGATCTTTTGACTATTGCTATCATTGCCGACGTGATGCCTTTACGCCATATCAATCGGGCTTTGGTGCAAGCAGGATTACAGATGTTTGAGCGAAGCGAGCGGCCTGCGGTAAAATTTTTGCGCAGCGTACTTAAAAAAAATAGCTTTGCTAGTGACGACATCGGCTTTGGAATCGCTCCCGTACTCAATAGCGCTGGACGGATGGAGGATGCGAAAGTGGCATTGGATTTTTTGACGGCTAAGGATTTTTTTGAAGCAAGCCTCTATTACGCTCGACTGCTCGCTTTTAATACAAAACGCAAACAAGAGGAGAAGCGGGTCTTTGAGGAGTCGTTAGCGTATGTGGAGGATTCGCCTATCATTCTTTCGATCGGAGAAGATTGGAACGAAGGAGTGGTGGGGATCGTCGCCTCACGACTCGTAGACCGGTATCAAAAGCCCGCTTTGGTGCTAACCAAAAAAGGAGCCCTCTACAAAGGCAGCGGTAGAAGTTTGGGAGAGGTAGACCTTTATGCATTGCTTGCTCAAAGCTCAGACCTTTTAGAGCGATTTGGCGGTCACAAAAAAGCGGCGGGGCTGGCGGTACAGGCCAAAAATATTGAGGCGTTGCGCACTCGCCTCATTGGATTGGCTCAAAAAATTCCTAAAGAGCATTTTGTTTTAGATGAGGAGGTACTGGGCGAACTCGATTTTGATCAGATAGATTGGGAGTTGATCGATATCCTTGAGGCCTTTGCTCCTTATGGCGAGTCCAATCCGATGCCCAAATTTTTGGCTAAGAATGTGGAAATTTTAGAGCAACGGATGGTAGGAGAGCATAAAGATCATCTACTGCTTACGCTTTGTCAAAAGGGGCGTACTTTTAAAGCGATCCAGTTTCGCTGCGAAAAAGAGCCCCAAAAGACTCAAATCGATATCATCTATCAACCTATCAAAAATATTTATAATAACAATGTTTACATTCAATTATTTATAAATAAAATTGTTTAGAACATACAAAATATTTGATTTTTTAAAAAATTTCCTATAATTAATCTTGATTTTTATAATTATTCTCTATAATAGAGAAAATTTGCGAGGAGAGAAGAATGGAAAAAAAGCTAAAAAAATCTGCAGAAGTTCTCGAGGAGGTGGCTGCGAGTAACAAACTTTCTCGTCGAGACGCTCTTAAAATTATGGGACTTGGAGGTATTGGGGCTTTAGGTATGGGCTCTTCTGCCCAAGCTGAAGAGGGTGGCAGCGGCAGCGACAAAAAAGCTACGATCGTGATCGTAGGCGGAGGTGCTGGGGGTATTATGGCCATGGCAAGACTTCGCAGAAGCGCTCCAAACGCCAAGCTGATCCTCATCGCTCCAAACGAGGTCCATCTTTATCAGCCAGGACAAGTCTTTATGGCTGCTGGCCTCTATACCGCTGATGAGATCAAACGGCCAAACTCCGATTTTATTCCAAGCGACGTAGAGTGGATTAAAGAGAGCGTAGCAGAATTTGATCCGGACAACAATCAAGTTATTACCGACAAAAACAAAAAGATTAAGTATGATTTTTTGGTGGTGGCTACGGGACTAGCCTACGACTATGAGCGAATAGAAGGGATGCGAAAAGAGCTTGTGGGCCAAAAAGGGATTTCTAGCGTCTATCTCAACAATCCCGTCACCGGCGACGTGAGCGGCGGAAGCAAGACGTGGGAGTGGTTTAGGCAGCTAAGAGCCGCAGCCAAGAAAGCCACCCCAAACAATCCTATCCAAGCGATATATACTCAGCCAGACACCCCTATCAAATGCGGCGGCGCACCTCAAAAGATCTTGTATCTTAGTGACGACTATCTGCGAGGCAATGGACCAGACGGGGGAGCGGACCTGCATAAAAACGTCAAATCCTACTTTTGCAAAAAGGGGACCAAACTCTTTGGATTGCCAAATTACAACAAAACATTGATTGAAGTGACGAAGATGTACGGCAATATCGAAGATAAATGGAACCATATCCTACGCAAGATCGATCCGGACAAAAAGATAGCTACTTTCGAGCATACCTATCAGGTCAAAGGAAAGTGGGATCCAGATCTCGAAGATTACGAATATATCACCAAAAAAGAGATGGTGGAGATGCCTTACGACTTTATCCACATAGTACCTCCGATGAAACCGGTGCAAGCCGTAGCCAACTCGCCCCTTGGATGGCAAAAAGGAAACGCCAAAGGGTGGCTAGAAGTTGATAAATACACCTTACAGCACAGACGCTACAAGAATGTCTTTGGTATTGGCGATATCAACGGTATTCCATTGGGTAAAACAGGAGGAAGCGCACGACACCACGGCCCTATCATCCAAGAAAATTTAGTGGCCGTGATGGAAGGCAAAGAGCCAAAGGCGAAGTTTGACGGCTATACCGTTTGTCCCCTCAAAACCCAATATGGCAAAATAATGCTAGCTGAGTTCAACTACGATGGACCGGCGCCTTCTTTTCCATTTCTTGATCCAGCAAAGCCCAGATGGATCTGGTGGGAGTTTGATTTGCATCTACTCAAACCGATGTACTGGTATTTAATGCTCAGAGGACTTATGTAAGATGAAAGTGATCAAGCAAGAGGTAGCAATCTACCTCTTCTTGCTCCTCTTTCTTTGTATCTGGATGCATGCCAAAGCCTTGCTCCATCATCCTATAGAGCATTTTGAAGCGATTGGGCGAGCCCCTTTTGGAGGGTTGCATCCTTTTTTGTATACTTTTATCGTCTATATTATGATACTTATTGTGCGCCTCTTTATCAAGCTTGTGCAAAGATTTGCGCAAAAAGGGGCTTAAATCTTTTGCCATTGAGGCTCTTGATCAAGAGGCGGAAATCCATCCAATAGTTCGTGGGGATTGAAGCGTTTTTTATATGCAAACGAAGCGCATCCATCTACCCAGTAGCCCAGATAGATCCATCGCAGTCCCATCTGTTTGGCCAAGCTTATTTGCATCATAAGCGAAAAGATGCCCAATGAGAGCTTTTCATAGTCTGGATCGTAGAAAAAGTAGATGGAGCTAATCCCATCTTCAAGTATGTCAATCAGATCGATACCCACTACTTTTTCATCCACAACATAGAGTACCTCTTTGCCAAAATCGTGGGCTCCTACCACAAACTCCTCGTAATAGGTTTGTAGATCTATCTCATAATATTTCCAACCGCTCTTTTTTGCTTTAAATTTATGAAATTTGTTGTAAAGCTCAATATGCTCATAGCTTAGAGTGGGTCTTTGGATATAGATTTGGGTATTTTTGTTTTTTTTCACCGAACGTTTTTGGCTACGGGTGGGAGTGAAATCAAAAGCATCGATACGGATGTTTTTGCACTCCATGCAGCCTTGACATATGGGATGAAAATAGGAGTGGCCAAAACGGCGCCAGCCTCTTTTGATTAACTCGCTGGCTAACTTTTTGGTAGCGCCCGGGATATAGCGATAGTAGAGTCTACTTTGCTTGTCGGGTAGATAGGCACACTCGCTATCGAGTGTGCAAAAGTCGATAGAGTGGATATCTTGCAGTTTTTTCATAGAATTTATTATAACTAAATCGGCAAAACCCGGATCTTTTGATCTCCTAGCTTTTCTCTAAGAGTATGCTCGATACCAAACAGCGTGCCCGTAGTGGCGCTTGCACATCCTACACACGCTCCCATATAACGAATATACACATCGAAAAAATCACCATTTTCTTTCATGTCAATGATCTCTAGATTGCCCCCGTCCATCACAAGAAACTGACGGATATTCTCATCGATTGCCTTTTCTACCGCTTTCCACTTCTCCTCAAAAGGGAGCTCTTTGAAGCTTTTTTGTGCTGTTTCCATCATTCTCTCCTAAATCAGATAAATTATCTCTTAATTTAAGCGGATTATAGCACAAATGCAATAAATGTAGCAAAAAGCGGTATAATGCTTTTTTGTCATTTTCATCAAAAAGGAGAGCTTATGAATCTAGATCAACTCAGTGCTATTGACGAACTCTATGTGGTATGCGAGTGTGCCAATGTGACGTATAAAGAGATTATCGATGCGATCAAAGCTGGCCATTGCGATATGGAATCGCTCATGGATGCCACCAATGCCGGAATGGGATGCAAAAAATGCAGAAGCAAAAAGACCGATCCGGCGGACGAGCGGGCGATCCATTTAGATGAGATCTTGGCTTTAGCCAAAGCCGAGGGGCTTTGTAAGTCCTAAAACCTCCCCGGATGGGGAGCATTGATAAGACTAAAAAACTCCTCTCTGGTTTTAAGATGCTCCTTAAAAACGCCTCTAAGAGCCGAGCTAAT
>JALWCE010000057.1:0-9705 GCA_027036935.1 Nitratiruptor sp.
AATCAATGACATTTTTGTGACACACCCGCTACAATTAGGAGTAAATTTATCTTAATTGGAGGGTGTGATGGAACCGATTCCTCAAGATGCGCAAAAAGTGGCCGTTGACGGGGCTACTGTGGATTTTTATAAGTTTGAAAAAGATGGTGTGACCTACTACGCTTTCGATACTTCCCGTTGCGGCCCCCCTGAGCCTATGGTCAATGCGATGGCAGGCTTGAAGCTTGTCACTTCTCCAAATGTCAAACTCATCATGATTAACCATAAAATGCCTATGGGACTGCTCAATAAAATAGAAGAGAACTACGATATCCAAAAAGAGGAGCTCCCAGACGGAAGAGTCAAGCTGGTCTTTAGCTACAAGCCCGGCAAAAGCGAAGAGGCGAATCTGAGTGACAGCCACTGTAGCGGCTAAGCAAGGAGGGGAGGGTGTTTCAGATATCCAAGGAGTTCGCTCCGCCTTTTCGCCTTATAGCCCCCTTTTTTATCACGGGGGTGGCTTTTTATCTCATCAGTTTCATAGCGCTGCTCTTTTATACCCCCCATTTTTCCTATATCGAGCTCAGTATTGCTGGCTGGGTGCATCTGTTTATGGTGGGGTATGTGATGATGATCATCTTTGGGGCGATGGCACAGCTAGTGCCTGTGGTGCTAGAGACCGGCCACTTTAGCGTAGATTGGTACTATGTGATCTTTCCTATATTGTTGGTAGGCGTTATAGGGTTGGTGCTTGGCTTTTGGTTCGATCCGATATTGCTAAGCTTCGGTGGGCTCTTGGTGTTGGTGGCGATGGTGATCTTTGCGGTGGATGTCTTTTTGACCATCGCCAAGACTACGCTTAGCTCTCCCACCGTCAAAGCGGTGAAGCTCTCCAATCTCTTTTTACTTTTTGGGATACTCAGCGGCTTTGCCATGGCTTTGACGTTGAGTGGCTTCATGGGTATCGATGTGGAGGATTTTTTGGTAGCACACGTCTGGGCTGTGGTGGGCGGCTATGTACTGATGACGATTTACGGCATCACGCTGGTGCTGTTGCCTATGTTTGGACTGGCCCATGGCTTTGACCAAAAGCCTATCGAGCAGGCTATTTTGATGCTTAGTATAGCTGTAGCCTTAGTCTATATTGGTAGTATCGTGGATATCGAGCTTGCGGTGTGGCTGGGTGAGCTTTTGGGATTTGTAAGCGTAGGGTTGTATCTGTATCAGATATATCTGATCTATCAAAAGCGGGTACGAAAAGAGCTCGATATCTGGTATCGCTCCATGCTTTTTGCTTATGCCTCTTTTATCCTATCGATAGTCTTGGGAGCTGTGTGGTATTTGGCCAAAAGTGAGGCTGTGCTGCATGCGGCCATCTGGGCGCTCTTTGTCTTTTTCGCTTTTTTGATCAATGGCCATCTGTACAAAATCATCCCTTTTTTGGTCTGGTTTCACCGCTTCAGCGAGCTGGTAGGCAAGCAAAGAGTACCGATGCTGCACGAGATGTATCCCAAAAAGCAGGCCGATTTTCAGTTTTGGATGAGTGTAGTGGGTGCAGTCTTGATCTTGTCTGGGGTGCTTTTTCAAAATGATGCATTATTTAAATCGGGGGCTAGTTTTATGCTCGTAGGGGCTTTGTTTTTGGTAAGTAGTGTTGGATGGATGATGAATTTTAAGATTGCTCAGTAATAAAGGAGAAATAGCTATGTCCAAAGTGACAAAAGAGCAGGTCTATGATGCGATCCGTACCGTCATAGATCCAGAAGTTGGATTTAATGTCGTGGATATGGGACTCATCTATGATGTGGATGTGGATGAGCAAAACAATGTTCATGTCAAGATGACCCTCTCTACTAGAGGGTGTCCTTTGCATCAGATGATGCAGCAGTGGGTCAAGGAGGCGGTGGAACGAATCCCCGATGTAAAAAACGTGGAGGTGGAGATCGTCTGGGATCCGCCTTGGAATATCTCCATGGCAAGCGATGTGGTCAAGAAGGCCTTGGGAGCGGGATGAGAGAGCTCAAAAGTTTTTTTAAGCACCTCTATGGTGCTGGGATTTTGTTTTTTTACTATATGAAATGGCCCATCGTATTGGGCCTGCCCGTGCTTTACTTCTATTTGCACTATCCTAGGAATATCATCCTCGATATTTTATGGCTCTATTGTCTTTTTTTGATCATCAAAGATTTTGTAGTAATGTGGATTCGATACAAACAAGGAGAGAAGATATGGAGATAACTCTAGATACCAAAATATATGATTTGCTCAAAGAGTACCCCTTTATGGAGGATGAGCTTATCCGTATCAACCCAAAGTTCAAAAAACTCAAAAATCCAATCCTGCGTCGAACCCTAACTAAAATCGCCTCTATCAAGCAAGCGGCTGTTGTGGGTGGGATGGAGCCAATAGAGCTGCTCAACGCCGTGAGAAAGGCAGTAGGCCAAGAGCCGGTGGAGGAAGCACCGCAAAAGGAGCAAATCAGTGAGGAGACTCCCTTGTGGATCACCCAAGAGCCTGCAGCGGTATTTAGCGCCAATGAGCTTTTGGATCAAGGTAAAAATCCCTTGGCCGAGATTAGCAAAAAGCTCAAATCCTTACCACAGGAGAGCGTGATACTGCTCCGATCCGATTTCAAGCCAGAGCCCTTGATCGATGCGTTGAAGGAGCAAGGCTATCAAGTCTACAGTGCAAAAAGCGGCGAGGAGTACCTCACCTATATCAAAAAAAGGTGACCATTTTTGGCCAAAGATCTTTTGAAGTTAAGATCTTTTCTACCCTTTTTTGCCAAAGCTGGCCAAACTCTTTTTTCTCTTCCAGATTGCCTTGCCCCATGAGGAGTTTTTGCATCAACTCTTTCATTTTGGGTTCTGGTGGAACGATGGAGGGGTCGTAGCTTAGTTCCACTTTCATTCCTGTATCACTGCGTCGCAAAGCTACCTCTTCTTGGATGGGAGCATTGTAAAAGAGTTCATTACTTCTATCGAATTTTCCTCCGATGCCTTTGAACCCCGCCTCGTCGCTCACGCCGCAAATATACGCTAGGGTATTACCAATAACACCGTTGACTCCCTCGGACTTAGGGCCTTTGATGTGTACTTCGATCTCGCCTCTTGTTGGTAGGTCTTCAAAAAGTTGCTCAAGCCCCAGCTTTGCCATCAAATAGACGCCCGCAATGGTAGGGCAGGAGTGGCCGGCGAATTTGACCAGATCGAGATAGGTGATCTCTATCTGTCCATCTTCTAAGGCTCCTAAAAAATCGGCTAAGGGATCAAAGAGTTGCAAAGGTTCTACTTGATCAAAAAAGTGTGGATATCTCATCCTTTTCCTTTTTTTATCTATATGATATCTGTTTTCTTTCCTCAAAGCTTTGATATGTATCAAAATCAGACTAATTTACTCTTAATTAGAGCTTGGGAGTGGATATTAATTTTGATTTATGTCAATGTTTTGGCTGATTGATTGAAGTACAATGTAAAACGTAATCATTTGCTACTAGCAATAAGGAGGCATATATGGCACTAAGTAGAAGGGATTTTTTAAAGAGTAGTGCGGCTGCGGCTGCGGCAAGTGCCGTGGGACTAAGCGTCCCAAAAGAGGCAGAAGCAGCGGCGAAAGAGGCCGAAAAAGGCTGGCGCTGGGATAAAGCGGTCTGTCGATTTTGCGGTACGGGTTGTGGGATTATGATCGCTACAAAAGATGATAGGATCGTTGCGGTCAAAGGTGATCCACTGGCTCCGGTCAACAGGGGGCTTAACTGTATCAAAGGATACTTTACGGCCAAGATCATGTATGGAGCCGACAGGCTCAAAACTCCGCTTATGCGTATGAACGACAAGGGAGAGTTCGACAAGCACGGCAAATTCCGACCTGTTAGTTGGAAGCGAGCCTATGATGAGATGGAGAAGCAGTTTAAAAAGTATTACAACGAGTTAGGACCTACGGGCGTGGCTTTTTTTGGCTCTGGCCAATATACGGTTCAAGAAGGGTATGTAGCTGCGAAATTGATGAAAGCTGGATTTCGAAGCAACAACATCGACCCCAACGCACGACACTGTATGGCCAGTGCGGTTGCAGGATTTATCCAGACATTCGGTATCGACGAGCCGGCAGGATGTTACGACGATATCGAATTGACAGATACCATCGTCTTATGGGGATCGAATATGGCGGAGATGCACCCAATTCTTTGGGCTCGATGTACCGATAGGAAGCTCTCTGATCCCCAAAAAGTTAAAGTAGTGGTACTTTCTACCTATACGCACCGAAGCTGTGACTTGGCCGATGATGTTATTATCTTTCGACCGAATACCGACCTAGCTATTTGGAACTATATAGCCAGAAGTATCGTCTATGATCATCCAGATGCTATAGATTGGAATTTTGTCAAAGAGTACTGCGTCTTTGCTACTGGATATCCAGATATTGGTTATGGTATGAGAAATCCAAAACATGCCGAAAAACTAGGATACTCCAAAAAAGAGATGGAGATTATTTGGGAGCAAGATCACAAGAAACTCACTCCAGCAGAGAAAAAGGCCCTCGCTCCGTTTGGCTATGGCAATGTGGATGTTATGAAGATGAAACATGCCAAAGCCGCAGGCAAACACTGGGCTATTAGCTTTGAAGAGTTCAAAAAATCACTTGAGCCCTATACCCTCGATTATGTAGCCAAGCTGGCCAAAGGGGATCCAGATGAGAGTCTTGAAAGCTTCAAAGCCAAACTCAAAAGACTCAAAGATCTCTATATTGAAAAAAATAGAAAAGTGGTCAGCTTCTGGACGATGGGTATGAACCAGCATACCAGAGGGACTTGGGACAATGAACTAAGCTACGTAGTGCACTTCTTGCTTGGTAAACAAGCCCTTCCAGGAAACGGTGCATTTTCTCTTACAGGTCAGCCAAGTGCTTGTGGTACGGCCCGAGAAGTTGGAACCTTCGCACACAGACTTCCAGCCGATATGGTGGTTTTCAATCCAAAACATAGACAAATCGCCGAAAAGATTTGGAAGCTACCAAAAGGGACTCTCAATCCAAAAGTGGGTAGTCACATCGTAAAAATTATGCGAGACCTCGAAGATGGAAAGATCAAGTTCGCTTGGGTACAGGTATGTAACCCATGGCAAGATACCGCCAATGCCAACCACTGGATCAAAGCGGCTCGTACGATGGACAACTTTATTGTCGTAAGCGATGGATATCCGGGTATTAGTGCAAAAGTGGCGGACTTGATCCTACCAAGCGCGATGATCTATGAAAAGTGGGGAGCGTACGGAAACGCGGAGCGACGAACACAGCACTGGAGACAGCAAGTCACTCCTGTAGGCGATGCGATGCCAGATATTTGGCAATATACAGAATTTGCCAAACGCTTCAAACTCAAAGAGGTATGGAAAGAGTGGAAACTACCTGATGGCACCGTATTGCCAAATGTATTGGATGAAGCTAAGAAGATGGGATATAGCCCAGAGGACAATCTTTTTGACGTACTTTTTGCCAATGAATACTACAAAAGCTTCAAATGGCCTGATCCAATTGCTGAGGGACACGGCAACACTGAAGCTGAGGGCGATAAACGAAATGTTATTGGCACCGATGGTAAACCTTTCAAAGGGTATGGATTTTTCATCCAAAAAGCTGCTTGGGAAGAGTATAGAAAATTTGGGGCAGGACGAGGACACGATTATGCGCCTTTTGATGTCTACCATAAAGTCAGAGGTCTGCGCTGGCCAGTGGTCAATGGTAAAGATACTCCTTGGCGATTCAATGTCAACTACGATCCATACGCCAAAAGAGAAAAAGAGCTTGGCCATGTAAAAGGACAATTTGCCTTTTATGGTCATGCTCTTAAAGTCATACCGCAAGGCGATCTGCACGGACCCGATAAATCCAAACCAAAAATTCACTTGCCAAACAAAGCCAAGATTTTCGCCAGACCTTTTATGGATCCACCAGAAGTACCCGATAATGAATACGATACGTGGCTTTGTACGGGACGAGTACTTGAGCATTGGCACAGCGGTACGATGACGATGCGAGTGCCAGAGCTCTATCGAGCGGTACCTGAAGCCCTTTGTTATATGCATCCAGAGGATGCGAAAAAACGTGGTGTCAAACGAGGCGATCTGGTAGTGATCGAGAGCCGCCGTGGTAAATGTAAAGCAAGAGTTGAGACAAGAGGTCGAAACCGACCGCCACGAGGACTTGTCTTTGTGCCTTGGTTTGATGAGCGGGTCTATATCAACCTTGTAACTCTTGATGCGACCTGTCCGATCTCCAAACAGACCGACTACAAAAAATGTGCGGTTAAGATCTATAAGGCGTAAGTGAATAGGGGAGGGGAGTATGGATCAAAAGAGGCGAGCCTTTTTAGTTAGTATGGCTCAAAATGTGGCAATTGCCGCTACGGGAGGCATATTGTGGGCGGCCTATGTAGACGAGGCCAAAGCCGCTCCACTGATTTTACGACCGCCCGGAGCTCGGAAAGAGGAAGATTTTATGAGTCTGTGTATCAAATGCGGGCTTTGTGTGGAAGCTTGCCCTTATGATACGCTCAGGCTCGCAAAACCGGGTGATCATAAACCCTTGGGTACGCCATACTACATCCCAAGGGAGGTCCCATGCTATATGTGCGACGATATCCCATGCGTCCCACCTTGTCCTACGGGGGCATTGGATATTCAAAGTGTCACACGCCAAGAGAATGGCAAACGGGTCTTTGACATCACGTTGATGCGTATGGGTGTGGCGATCGTAGATATCAAGGACTGTATCGCCTATTGGGGGATACAGTGTGATGCTTGCTATAGAGCCTGCCCATTGCTCGATAAAGCGATCTATATGGAGATGCGTCGTAATGAGCGAACGGGTAAGCATGCCAAGCTCTTACCGGTAGTCGATCCAGACTACTGCACGGGGTGTGGATTGTGCGAGCATGCTTGTGTTACGGAGATTGCCGCTATCAAAGTACTACCAAGGGATGTGGCTTTGGGAAAAGTGGGCAGTCACTATGTCAAAGGGTGGCAAGGAAGCGATGAAAACAGACTCAAAGGAAGCAAAGGTATCAAAACCACAGTGACGCCAAGAAGCAAGAAAAGTCCTGTAGAATCTTTGAACGAAGGGATAAACTTTGAGTAGAATTTGGAAAAAGTATCGCTTCTTGATATTGCGACGAATCTCTCAAATCGCTTTGTTGGTGCTCTATGTGGGTGGAAACTATTGGGGCTGGAAGATTTTGCAGGGCAACCTCAGCTCCTCTGTACTTCTTGGCAAGGTTCCTTTGGCCGATCCTTATGCGGTACTACAGATATTTTCTACCGGAGCGATCGTAGCGGCTGACGCTCTTATTGGAGCGGTAATCGTCACCCTTTTTTACGCTCTTATCGGTGGACGAGCCTTTTGTAGCTATGTCTGTCCGGTCAATATGGTCACAGACTTGGCCAACTATCTTAGAAGAAAATGGAAGCTGGACAAATTCGAGAAAAAATGGTGGGCGAGTAGAAATATCCGCTATTGGGTGATGGGGCTGAGCTTCATACTATCCTTTTTGTTAGGTACTGCGGCTTTTGAGCTGGTCAGTCCCATCTCCATCACCCACCGAGGCATCATCTTTGGTATGGGCTTTGGATGGACGGTGATTGTAGCGATCTTTTTGTTCGATCTGTTCATTCTCAAAAATGGATGGTGTGGACATATTTGTCCTCTAGGAGGCTTTTATTCTGTTGTGGGCAGATATAATCTCTTTCGGGTGCGGCACAATCAGCCAAATTGTACTTTGTGTATGAAGTGCAAGGAGGTCTGTCCCGAAAAAGAGGTACTCTATATGATAGGTAAAAAGAGCCAAATAGTGGATATGGGGGAATGTACATTGTGTGGACGTTGTGTAGAGGTATGTGATGACGATGCCCTCTACTTCAGCATTCGTGATTTTGTAACAAAAGGAGAGTAAAATGAATTTGAAAAAGTTTGTGGGAATTTCAGCGGTAGTGGCGATGCTCTTTGCCGCTGGTTGTGGTGCGGCTACACCTCAAAAGAGCCAAGTGGTTCATGAGGATCAGCTAGGCTACGGCAGTAAAGGTACCCCTCCGAAAGTGGAGTATTCCAAAGCGGCTCCAGGTACTTCCAAGCGTTTTGAGAGAAGCTATGAAAACGCTCCACCTCTCATTCCACACTCTATCGAAGGACTGGTACCTATCACACTCAAGCGTAACGCTTGTCTAGATTGTCATATGCCAAGTGTGGCCAAAAGTGTAGGAGCGACACCGATGCCCCCCACACATTTCAAAGATTTTTTCTTTCAAACAAAAGAAAAACTCATCAAGCAAAAGCTCTATGAAGATGTCAAAACATATAAAAAGCGTCTGACATTGATGGCCAAGAAAGAGGATATCGCGCCACAACGCTACAACTGCGTACAGTGTCATGTGCCACAAGCCAACGCCAAGCCACTCGTGGCCAATACGTTTAAGCCAGATTTTAGAAATCCAGAGAACAAGCACCGCTCTACTCTTAACAAACAGCTAATGGAAGGGGTGAAGTAGTGCAACGAAGGGAGGTCTTTGGCGCTCTTTTTAAAGGGCCTAACGCAAAAGAGAGGAGGCCTCTCTTTCCTCCCTATTTTAATAAAATAGAAGATTTTGAAAAGTGTAAAGAGTGCGAAAGTAAAACTTGTCAAAGTGTATGTGAAGAGAATATCATAGTCATCGTAAACGACAAACCCTCTTTAGATTTTTCAAAGTCTGGCTGTGCCTTTTGTGATGAGTGTGCCAAGGCTTGTGAAGCTGGAGTACTGAGCATAGCGTATAAAAAAGATATCCCGGCACCCAAAATTGATATGATAGGATGTCTGGCTTGGCACAAGACGATCTGTAGTATGTGCAAAGATGTCTGTGAGGTTGGAGCCATCGAGTTTTCAGGACTTTTTAATCCCGAGATCCGCGATGTGTGCAACGGATGTGGTTTTTGTGTGGGCGTATGTCCCACACAAGCGATAGGATGGGAGGGGTGATGAGAAAGATTTTTGTTTTGGCTGCAAGCGCTATAATACTCTTCGCTACACAACTCCATCCTGTACTAGAGGTGATGATCAAAGCGGGTGTACTGGATATGGTCATCAGCGAGGAGCGTATCTATATCGCTACCGATGCTAGCAAAGTGATGATACTGGACAAAGAGCTCCATCCCATACAGGAAATAAAGGTACGGAAGATCAAAGATTTTATGGGTACACTCAACGATGCGGATATCTACAGTGTGGATGTACTGGATGGCAAAATACTCTTTTTGGCCCAAGCGGAAGATGGGTATAGTGAGCTTTTTGTAAGTGATGGTAATAAGACGACAAAAGTGCTGGATAAATCGAAAATGCTCTATGCCAAAGCGGCAAAATATGTAGATGGCGAGCACGTTCTTTTGGCTTTGATGAGCGATGAGGTAATTTTGTACGATATCGTTCACAAAAAGGTTCTCAAGCGGAGGAAATTTGGAGAGTATTTCTACTCGGTGATGGCGATGGACAAAGATCGCCGCCATTTTGTCATCGGAGACGAGGGAGGCGAGGTGATAATGGGCGAGGCCCCCTCGCTCAAAAGGCTCAAGCTTTTCGAAAATATTAACAAAGATAAAATTCTCTCCATCGATATCAATAAAAACATCATAGCAGCGGGTAGCAGAGCTGACAAGACATTGGCTATTTATGATTGGCAGGAAAACTCCCATAAAGTGGTGAAA
>JALWCE010000057.1:9715-10776 GCA_027036935.1 Nitratiruptor sp.
ATCTGGAGCGAAAGTATGAACTGGTTGGCCATAAAAACATCGTCAATGTGGTGCGCTTTATCGATAAGAATACGATAGTCACCGGAAGCGAGACCGGAGAAATCTTGAAATGGAGGCTAAAATGAATATCAGCAGTTGCGTAGTGCGATGCAATCCCGAGGATCTAGAAGCTGTGAAAAAAAGAGTAGAAGAGTCAGGAGTCTGTGATATCCATATAGTCGATGAAAAGGGCTATATCATCGTGACAATTGAGGGCGAGGGGATCGAAGAGGAGATCAATAAGCTCAAGACTTTGCAGTTTTTGGACGGGGTACTCAGTGCCGAGATGGTCTACTCCTATAGCGAAGATGAACTGGATGCTTTGAGAGAGGATCTTGAAATCCAAGAGCCGGTGCCTGAAATTTTGGAGCGTGAAGATGTGCGGGCCGAGGATATCGTCTATCACGGAGATTTGAAGAAAAAATATATCTAAGGACGGGGGATGGATATTACATGGGATATGTTCGTCGAGACGGAAGTACCAAAAGATGAGCTGATAATCTCTCGTACCGATCTTAATGGCATTATTACCTATGCCAACGAGACGTTTGCCCATATCAGTGGCTACGAGCCCGAGGAGCTCATTGGCAAGCCCCACAATATCTTGCGCCATCCCGATATGCCTAAACGAGTGTTCAAAGAGCTATGGGATACGATAAAAGCCGGGAATATTTGGAGTGGATATGTCAAAAATATGCGTAAAGATAGAGGATACTACTGGGTCTATGCGGAAGTGAGTGGAGTCTATAAAAATGGGAAGCTCGTAGAGTACAAGTCGATGCGCAGCTGGGTACCCAAAGAAAAAAGAATCGAGATGCAAAATCTCTATGACAAGATCCGTCTAGAGGATAGAGAAAATGTACGAGGGGTTAGCTATCTGGATGTGGACACATATGAAAAATTTATTCAAAAAAGCCAGGAGCTTGGAATTTCACCAGAGAAACTTCTAAAAAATTTATTGGAAAAATAATATCTCTTGATTTAAATCAAGGATTTAAAAGATTTTGTTGCACTATAATAGT
>JALWCE010000058.1 GCA_027036935.1 Nitratiruptor sp.
GGGTGATGGATGTGGTGAACAACAAGCCCATTATCAATATCCCAGCATGTCCGGCCAATCCGGCGAATATGGTAGGTGTGATTTTGCATTATGTGCTTACTGGCAGATCCCAGAGCTCGATTCACTGCTTCGACCCAAATTTGCCTTTGGCTATCGTATCCATGACAACTGCGAGCGCCGAGCCCACTTCGATGCGGGCGAGTTTGTAGAGGAGTGGGGCGACGAGGGTGCAAAAAACAACTTCTGTCTGTACAAAATGGGTTGTAAAGGTCCAATGACTTTCAACAACTGCTCTATCGTGCGCTACAACGAAAGCGTCAATTGGCCAATTGGGGCTGGGCATGGATGTATCGGATGTAGCGAGCCTGGATTTTGGGATAAGTACGCCTATGAACGGCCCATGGCCGATGCCAATATCAAAATGGCTCCAGGTGGCGGCGTAGAAAAGAGTGTGGATCAGTTTGGTCTGGCTCTGTTGACAGCTGCTGGTGTGGGTATCGCCATACATGCGGCTGCCAGTGCTATTGGAGGGAAGAAAGAAGGAGAGGAAAAATGAGCAACAAGCATATCGTCGTAGATCCTATTACCCGTATCGAGGGACATTTGCGTATCGAAGCGATCATAGACGAGAACAACACCATCGTAGACGCATACAGCTCTTCGACGATGTTTCGGGGTATCGAAGAGATTTTAAAGGGAAGGGATCCAAGGGATTGCGGACTTTTGGCTATGCGTATTTGTGGAGTGTGTACCGGTACGCACTATCAGCGAAGTATCGAGGCGGTGGAGCACGCTTTTGGCGTGACCATTCCAAAAAATGCTCGCTTGGTGCGAAATCTCATCCAAGGATCGCTCTATTTGCATGATCATGTGGTGCATTTTTATCATCTGCATGCACTTGACTGGGTCGATATCACAAAAGCCCTCGAAGCCGATCCCCAAAAGACGGTGGATGAGGCCAAAAAATGGGCAAAAATCGCGGGAACGACCCCTTGGGTGGCCGATAGCGCCAAGTTTGGCGAAGTGCAAGATCGCCTCAAGAAATTTGTCAAACAAGGACGACTTGGGATTTTTGCCAAAGGCTACTGGGGCAATCCCCACTACAAACTGACCCCTGAGCAAAACCTCCTAGCTGTCACCCACTATCTGCAGGCTTTGGATCTGCAAAGGGACGCGGCGAAGATGATGGCTATTTTTGGCGGAAAAAATCCCCATCCCCAAAGTATCGTCGTAGGAGGGGTAACATGTGTGCAAGATCTGAAAAATCCCGCTCGTATCGGACTGTTTAAAGAGCTGCTCAAAGGTTTTCGAGCCTTTATCAAAGGGGCGTATCTGCCAGATATCTACATGGCCGGTACGATGTACGCCGATGAGGCGCTTGATGGTACGGGAGGAGGTCTGAAAAACTATCTGGTCTACGGAGGCTTTAGACTCCAAGACAACGGGTTTTACAAATCCGAGCTTCTCTTTCCTAGCGGCGTAGTGGTCGGCGGCAAGTACCAAGAGTTCGATCAAGAAAAGGTGGCCGAGGATGTGACCCACGCATGGTATCAAGGAGAGAAGCCTCTACATCCTTTTGAGGGTCAGACCATTCCAAACTACACCGGATTTGGCAAAAAAGAGGGCGGCATAGCCTATCTGGATACCAAAGGCAAGTACAGCTGGATCAAATCGCCCATCTACGATGATACGCGTGTAGAGGTAGGGCCATTGGCTCGGATGGTGGTGGGCTATGTCAAAGGGGACAAGCGTATTGGGGAGTATGTGGAAAAATTTCTCAAAAATGGCGATCTGCCGGCAAAAGTGCTCTACTCTACCGTAGGACGTACGGCGGCTCGTGCCATCGAGACGGAACTCATGGCTGACGTGATGATGGAGTGGGTGGATGAGTTGGCCAAAAATACAGCTGCGGGAGATCTCTCCACATGGACGGAATTTGACTTTGATTATGTAAGCAAAGATGCCAAAGGATATGGGCTCGAAGAAGCGCCTCGCGGCTCTTTGGGGCACTGGGTCAAGATCAAAGAGGGTAAGGTGGAAAACTACCAAGCGGTGGTGCCCTCTACTTGGAATGCGGCGCCAAGAGATTATAAGAATAGAATGGGTGCGTATGAAGCAAGCCTTATAGGGACCAAAGTGGCTAAAGCCGAAGAGCCGCTAGAGATTTTACGAACGATCCACAGCTTTGACCCATGTATCGCCTGTGCGGTGCATATCGTCGATACCAAAGGCAAAAGCTTGGGCGAGTTCAAAGTCAATACCTCGTGCTCTATCTAAGGGGGCGATCATGAGCGCAAATTATCAACCCATAAAGCGAATGACGCTTTTTATGCGGCTCAATCACTGGGTGGTCTTTTTTAGTATGATAGCCGCGGTGATTACCGGTTTGTATATCGGCCATCCATACTATCAGACGCTGATCAGTGAGCCGGCTGCATATAAATTTGTGATGGCTTGGAATAGAGCCATACATTTTTATGCGGCGATCATTTTTGATGTGAGCTCCATCGTGATAGCCTATCTGTACTTTTTTAGCAGATTCGACAAACCTATCAAAAAGCTCATCCCCACCAAGCAAAATCTTATAGAGTTTTGGGAGGTGTTTGTCAATCTCGTCACTCTCAATCGCGTCAAGCGATTTGACAGCTCTCATGAGGATAGCTTTCATGTGGTATACTTTACCATCTTTCATCTACTGTTGGCGTGGATGTTGCTGACCGGTTTGCAGCTTTATGTGCATGGCTTGGAGTCTGGACTGAGTAGTATCGGCAAATGGTGGCCCACGCTTTTGCATCTAGCGACAGATTGGACCGTACCTATATGTGGTGGGACGAAGATGGATGTGCGCTATGTGCACCATATGACGATGTACTTTATTTTGGTGTGGATTATGTTTCATATCTATTATGTGGTATGGCGTACCATCTTTTGGCGCGAAGGCGATATCGCCATCGTTTTTGGCGGATATAAATTCAAAAGAGTCAAAAAGTGAAAACGGCGATTATTGGCATAGGCAACATCCTTTTTAAAGATGAGGGGCTTGGCGTCTATGCCGCCAAATATCTGGCGGCAAACTATCGATTTGATGAGAATGTGGAGATAATCGATGGGGGGACGCTAGGCTTTAAGCTTATGCGCTACTATCAAGAGTTTGACAAAGTTCTCATCTTTGATACTCTCTCCATAGAGGATGATCCGGGAAGTGTGTACAATATCCCAAGCGATGTGCTTTTGGGGCTTGGGGCCTATCGCAAGACGGCTCACGAGGTTGAAGTGGTGGAAATGCTAGAAATTTGCTCGCTTTTAGAAAAGATCGCCAAGACCAATATCGTCGGGATGGTGCCAGAGGATATTGAAAGTGTGGAGATAGATTTGAGCCAGAGTGTGCGAGAACATTTTCCCACTCTTATCACAAGCGCTCTAGAGGAGTTGCAAAAAGATGGGATAGAGTACCAAAGTACTCCTACCCAAAGCCTCGATGAGATAATTTTTCGATATCAAAATCCTACGATGGCCGATGCTACTACGCTTTAAATACCCCTCCCACACCACCTACTTTATCGCCACTATCGAGGCGGTGGCGAAAAGCTGCGGCGTAGATGTGGATATAGGGTACTCCTATCCTTTTGTCTATCTTCGGGCAAAAGGGGATGATGCTTTTGTACAGGCTTTGGAAAAGGAGCTGCCAAACTCCTTATTTTTGGAAAAAGTAGAAGCGGCCAAGGAGTTTATGGGCCAAAAGCCTCCCAATCTTCCAAACAGCGTGGGGCTATGTCATCGATGTATCGCCGAGATGTTAGACCCCTCCTCTCGGCGCTACTACTATCCTTTTACGATGTGCAAAGCCTGCGGGAGTCAAGCCTCCTTTGTGGAGCGCTATCCATTGAAGCGGCAAAATACGCTGCTTTGTGTTTTCCAGCCCTGCGATGATTGCAAAGAGGAGCTATCTTCCAATCCGTGGCGTGAAGATTTTGCCCTTATAAGCTGTTTGCGGTGCAACATCCCTGTGCGTTTAGCCAATGCTTCTGGGACGAGAGTACTCTATGCCAACGAAAAGGAGGAGTACAAGGAGCTGTTTGGATACGTAGCCGGTATGCTGCGCGATGGCAAAAGTGTGTATATGAAGACCTTGCGTGGTAGCTATCGTTTTTATCTCGCTCCCAAAGAGCACTCCAAAGCTTTGCTTGTACGCCCAGGCGAGGAGTTTTTGATGCTGGCAAGCGAAAAGCGTGCACTTTTTGGCATCGAGCGCCCTTGGCTTCATTTGACGCACAGCAGCGGCAGAGTCTACGAAGCCGCCGCTGTTTGGGACGGCTTTACCACACTGCTGGCCAATGAATTGCAAGACTACGACGTGCTCTATTTCGATGAAGAGCCACAAAGCGACTTTGTACTCGATTTTGATCTACCAATAACCCCATACAAACCTCCTCGCCTTTTTATCAACAAACACAAGCGCTGTTTCAAAGCAGGCTCCCAAGGGCTCTTCCCAAAATGCACTCCATCACAGAGTGTGGCGATCTACGATGATTGGGTATGCTACGAAGGCATAGTGGACAGGGTCGAACATTTCGATGAAATTCGTGCCCAAAGTGTCATTACTTTCAAAAACGAAGAGATCGAACATTCTCAAATTTTTCGCAAAGATTTCGCCGCTACCTTGCTTGGAGGAGTCCTTCGTCAAAATTTATATACGGGTGCGGCTATAGGTGTCTATTTTGGTGATGAGCCCGCTTTTTATTATCTTAACAAAAACCAGGCAGCTAAAATCTTCGATTTTAACAAACCTCATTGCGGCTCGACACGGAAAGTGGTGGAAAGATTTGCCGAGCTTAAGCCAAAGAGCTATGCCCGTTTTACGCAAACCGACAGCTTTTTGGAAAAAGCGGCGGCGCTTGGGGGATTGGAATTTGAGGAGTTTGAGCGGTTGGCATTAGAATTTGGCGGCAAGGGGGGTGTGAGTATTGATTGCAAAATAGCCGATGATGGCTTTGATTACGGCAGTTTCTACGCTTCGATAATGAGCTTTCTTTTAGCCGACACCGACGCTAAACTTTTGGCCTATTCGGTTTTTGAGAGCTTGGGGGAGTTTATGAGCCAGCAGGCGGTGGAGGTGATGCGAAAATCCAAAGCCACTGGCATCGCTTTAGCTGGCAGACACTGCACAAACAGCGCTTTTATGAGTAGATTTGTGCGCAACTACCCCGGGGTACTCTTGCCAATAGAGTATCCCGTAGACGATGAGGGCGTTTTTGCAGGCATTTAAGATTCTTGTGAGCGGCCGTGTCCAAGGGGTGGGATTTCGCCCCTTTGTCTACAATCTCGCTCGCTCTTTAGAGCTTAGCGGCTATGTGCGCAATGATGCTCAAGGGGTTGAGATTGTAGTGGAGGGGGAAAAGGCACAGGAGTTTGTAGAGCGTTTTGGCGATGAGCTACCCCCTCTTGCCAAAATCGAAAGAGTGGAGGTTACAAAGATATCCCCTCAAGGTTTGCGTCGCTTCGAGATAAAAAAGAGCCAAAATGGGCTAAAGCGAACTTTCATCTCCCCTGATATGAGTATTTGCAAAGAGTGTCTAGCCGATATTTTTGATTCCAACAACCGCCGCTACCGCTATCCTTTCATCAACTGCACCCATTGCGGCCCAAGATATACCATCATCACCGATCTGCCCTATGATCGCAAGAATACGACGATGGCTCCATTTGTGATGTGCATGGAGTGTCAAAAGGAGTATGAAGATCCTACGAGCCGCTTTTTTCACGCTCAGCCCATCAGCTGTCCTAATTGCGGGCCAAGACTCTATCTAGATAGTCTAAAAAATTATGAGGCGATACAAGAGGCGGCCAGATTGCTACAAGAGGGAAAAATTCTTGCCATCAAAGGGGTCGGGGGGTATCATCTGGTCTGTAAAGCCAAAAGCTTAGCGGTAGAGGAGCTGCGTAGGCGTAAACGGCGGGGCAAAAAGCCCTTTGCCGTGATGTTTAAAGATATAGAGGCTATCAAAGAGGCGTGTGAAGTGAGCGAGGCCGAGGAGCGTCTCATCACATCCAACGAAAACCCCATTGTTATCCTTAAAAAAAAGGAGCCTTTTGAGCTAGAAGCTCCAGATATCGATAGACTCGGCGTCTTTTTGCCCTACAGTCCCATCTATGTTTTGCTTTTTGATCTTATAGATTTTGCTTTGGTAGTCACAAGTGCCAATATCAGCGATGAGCCTATCGTCAAAGATGAAGAGAAGATACGCACTCTTGGTATCGCTGATGAGGTGCTGTGCTACGATAGGAAAATCGAGCGAAGTTGCGACGATAGCGTGGCGGTCTGTGTGGAGGATAAGCCCCTTTTGTATCGTTTGGGACGGGGATTCGCACCCAGAAGTTTCAAACTCACAAGCTCGCTGCCGCCGGTTTTGGCCGTGGGAGCGCAGCAAAAGAGTACGATAGCGTTGGGATTTGAGGATACCCTCATCCTCTCTCCTCATATCGGCGATATTGCCAATATCGAGAGTTTCGAGTACTTTACAAAAGTGGTAGAGGATTTTTGCCGGATGTACGAGATAGCGCCTCGGGTAGTGGTCCACGATCTGCATCCTTTGTATGAGACAACCAAGTACGCCAAAAGTCTTGGCATCCAAACCATAGGAGTGCAGCACCATCTCGCCCATGTCTATGCCGTAAAGGCGGAGATGGAACTTATTGATCATCGACTCAAAGAGGAGAGATTTTTGGCTCTTGCTTGGGATGGGACCGGATTTGGTACGGATGGAGCTATTTGGGGAGGGGAGTTTTTTGTGGAGGATAAGCGGGTGGCCCATTTTGACTACTTCGATATCGTCGGAGGCGAGCGAGCTATCAAAGATATTCGTCTCAGCGCTTGGGGTTTGGCCAAAAAGTATGGCATCCAGATGGGCGATAGACTGTTTGATTTGGGGTATGAAAAAAAGATAAATACCTTTACCACCTCTTCGGTTGGTAGGCTTTTTGATGCGGTGGCCTATTTTGCAGGGCTCGCTTCTTTCCAAGAGTATGAGGGGTATACGGGACTTTTGATAGAAAAGGCCTATAGAGGTGGCGAGGACCGCTACGACTTCGATATAAAAAATGGCAAGATCTCCATCGATTTTGGCTCTTTGATCCAAGACGACAAAACGCTCATCCCAACCCGTTTTCTCAATACCTTGGCCGATATCGTAGTGACACTGGCAAAAGAGTATGGCTTGCCGCTCCTTTTTAGCGGCGGGGTCTTTCAAAACAAGACGCTACTAAAGCTTTCTCTTCATCGGCTGCAAAAAGAGGGTATTTCTTATTTTGTCCCCTCTCTTTTTCCCATTAACGATGGGGCGATTAGTTTGGGACAGTTGTGGTGGTTTAAGAGTCATTTTTGAGCAGCTCTTCTAGCTGGTCACAACCAAAATTGAATCGAAACTCCGCCTCTTTGAGGTAGTAGAAAAAATTTTCTCTTTTGATGCCCCGAAATCGTGGCAAGAAACGCTCCAGATAGTCCCAAAATTCCCAAAGGCCCGGATGGCTCGGGTTTTTGGCTATTTTGGCACTACGCAAAAAGTGTCGAAACTCGTTGTAGTATATCCTATTGAGGCCATCGTCATAAAAAGATTGTTTAAATCTGGTTAGATCGGGCATTAAAATATTGTAGATCAAATCGCCATCGTAGACAAAGGTTAAAAAGTTATATCCTTCAAAAATATTTTTTATCGGGTCTTTTGATTTTTCCAAATAGATATACTCCTCAAAAGCCTTTGTAGCGCTTCTTTTTTGATAACGTTGTTCTAGATAGCAGATTATGAGGGAGCGAAAACGCTCGTACCCCTTTTTGACTGTAAGATAGTTGAGGTTGTACTCTTTTGCGCACTGGCGGGCTGTGAGTTCTTTACAAAAACATTCAAGAAGCTTTTTTTCTCTTTGCACTTTTTGAGGGCTAAATTTTCGTCTACACCGCTGACATTTACGCTGTCCGCTCGCTAGCTGGTAGGTGATGGGATGGCGGCAGTAGATACACTCCATTTGGTTCCAAAACTATAGAAGATAGAAATCGTTTTAGCTCTATTTTAGCATAGAAAACTATAATAATGAATATTCATTCACTTACTAAGGATATGGCGATGCACCATACACTTCCTCTTTTGCTGCTCTTTTGGTATGGGATACTCCACGCCTTTGGACCGGATCATCTTACGGCTATAGCCGATTTTAGTATCGGCAAATCCAAAAGTAAAACGCTGTTCATTACCTTGGCCTTTGCGATAGGACACGGTATCAGCCTCTTTATCTTTGCCAAGATTTTGCAGCATATCGATCTGAGCGAAGAGCTGCTTGCCTATGCGGATTATATAAGTTCGGGAGTCATCATAGCTATTGGTCTTTTTTTGCTTCTTATGGCCGCAACCAATCGTATCAATGTGGGATGGCACGAGCATGAGGGCAAGCGCCATATCCACATCTGGTTTGGCAAGGAGCACACCCACCAAGATAGCGCTCGTTATGCCAGTGCTCTGACGATCGGTACGCTTATGGGAATAGGTGGAGTGCGCGGTATGCTTGTTACGCTTAGTGCAATTGCGCATCATGAAGTGAATCTTTGGATGGTGGCCAGTTTTACATTGGGCGTTATGCTGGTGTTTATGGCTTTTGGCTATTTTATAGGACTTATCAACGAAAATCTGTTACATACCAGACGCAATGTCCGTTTAGCTTTTGCCACTGCCGGTATCGTGTCGTTGGTAGTTGGCGCTTCAATGTTTATTTAGGAGGAGAAGATGTGTAAAGATTGCGGCTGCAGTATCACCGATACGCACCATCACACACACGAGCATCGCCACGAGTTGCATACCAATCCGCAACTAAACGATGCCAAAACCATCGAGGTGATTACGAAGATTTTGGATAAAAACGATCACGAGGCGGCACATAACCGCGAGCATTTCGATCGCCACGGAGTACTGGCTATCAATCTTATGAGCTCTCCGGGAAGCGGCAAGACTACACTGCTCGAACAGCTTGCCGGCAAGCTCAAGTTCGCTGTTATTGAAGGCGATCTAGAGACCAACAAAGATGCCGAGCGTCTGCGCTCCAAAGGGATACAAGCCTATCAGATCACCACGGGAAGTGCTTGTCATCTAGACGCTTTTATGGTGCACGAGGCGTTGCATCATATCGATCTTGATGGGCTAGATGTCTGTTTTATCGAAAACGTGGGCAATCTGGTCTGTCCCGCCAGTTACGATGTGGGCGCGCACCTAAACGTCGTACTGGTCAGCGTTCCGGAGGGGGACGACAAGATAGAGAAGTATCCGGTGATGTTTCGCCAAGCCGATTTGGTGCTCATCACCAAAACAGATCTGTTGCCCTATTTTGATTTTGACCTACAAAAGGCCAAGGCGACGGCCAAGCGGCTCAAACCCGGCGTGGATGTGCTCGAGATCAGTAGCAAGGAGGAAAAGAGTATAGAGAAGTTTTTGCAGTGGATTCGCTATAAAAAGGAGTTTTGCTGATGTGTTTGTCAATCCCTAGCCGTGTAGTGAGCATAGATAGAGCAAAATGTACCGCCGTCGTCGATACGTTGGGCGTTAAGCGGGAGGTGGGTATCGACTTTATCGCCGATGAGGTCAAAGAGGGGGATTTCGTGCTCATCCATATCGGCTATGCGATGAATATCATCGACGAGGAGTATGCCAAAGAGTCGATAGCGCTCTATCAAGAGATCATCGAAAAGATGGAAGAGCAAGAGCGCCAAAGGATAATCGAAGAGAGTGACAACTCTCCCGGGGGCGAGCGTGGAGCTTAAAGAGCTGTATGATCGGTTTCGTGATCCCAAAGCGATCCGGGCTTTGGCCAAAATGATAGAACAAGAAGCCCAAAAACTCTCTAAACCAATCAACATTATGGAGGTATGCGGAGGACATACCCACACCATTATGAAGTATGGGCTGTTGCAGCTTCTGCCCCAAAACATTCGCTTCATCCACGGACCCGGATGTCCCGTGTGCATCATGCCCAAAGAGCGGATCGACCATGCCTATATCCTGGCGATGCAAGAAGACGTGATCCTCTGTACCCTTGGTGATATGATCAAGGTGCCCGGAAGCAGGGGGAGCTTGCAAGATGCCAGAAGCCAAGGGGCCGATGTGCGTTTTGTTTACTCTCCGCTGGATGTGCTAAAAATTGCACGAGAAAACCCGGAAAAAAAAGTAATCTTTTTTGCCATAGGGTTTGAGACCACTACACCTATGACGGCGGCACTACTGCAAAAGGCGATAGAGGAGGGGATGGAAAATCTTTTGCTCCATATCAATCATGTCACTGTCCCCGAAGTGATGCGTGAGCTCATAGACAGCCGTGACGAGCATATCGATAGCTACAACAACCAAATCGACGCCTTTTTGGGCCCAAGTCACGTAAGCGTCATAGCCGGCAGCAAAATCTACGAAGAGTTTCCCACCCGTTACGGCCGACCCGTAGTAGTGGCGGGATTTGAGCCTGTGGATGTGATGGAGGGGGTGCTTATGCTGGTGCGTCAATTTAACGAGGGGCGGTGCGAAGTGGAGATTCAATACAAAAGAAGCGTCACAAGAGAGGGCAACCGCAAGGCCCAAGAGATGATAGATCGCTACTTTCTCAAGCGGGATCTGTTTAAGTGGCGGGGTCTTGGCAATATTCCAAAGAGCGCTTGGCGTTTGCGCGAGGAGTATGGAGCCT
>JALWCE010000059.1:0-2860 GCA_027036935.1 Nitratiruptor sp.
ATTGGTTGGCTTTACTGATTCTTGAAGGTGCCACATCTTCGATCATCTGATAAAGGTCAACGGCGTTGTTGGACTTTTTGGCAAAGAGAAAACTCAGAAGTACTTTTTGTGCCAGATCGCTCTCTTCAAGTTTTTTAACCAGTCGTTCAAGTTTACGCTCAAGTATATACTTCTCTTTAAGAGTGGCACTATCTTCTTGAGCTACTTCTTGGAGCTTGTCGAAAAAGAGGCGTTTATTTTCCATAAAAAGTGTGGGAAGCAGATAATAGCTTAGCCCAAACAGTGAAAAACGAAAAATGTTCTCTTCAAAAATCTTCTCGAACCCCTGCTTCACCAAACAGGCCGCCTCTTGGCTAAGAGGCAGCAGACGAAACTTCGTCGCCTTTTGCAGCTTTGCGGGGAGTTCATTGACACTACAAAAGTTGAGCCTAGCATCATAACCGATACGAGACGACCCCATGATATAGCAATCCCCATCCACCTCGATATCGCTCTTACAGACATTTTGGATATAGTTGGTAGCAACTTGCGAGAAGAGTTCGTTGAACGTCTTTCCTTGATAGAGCAAACCTACATAGCAATTTTTTTCATTCATATAGGGCGCGATCGCTTCTTGAACTCTTTCGTAGTCGATTTGCTCCTCTATTTTTTGAAGTTCTCGCTTTTTGTCCTCTTCCAAAAAACGCCTCATGTTGTTAAAAGCCTTTTTTATCCCATCAACACTCTTTTCGCTTAAATAGAGAAAAGGATAGAGATTGCCTCCATTTGAAGATGTGACACGCAAAAAGAAACGATCGACTATCGCATCACGATCGTACACCTTCGCCTCATATTCCTTATCCATATCGATAGTGACTATCTTGTCGATACGTTTGGAGTGGGTCTGGTTATAATTGTACAAAGCCTCGTCGGCATAGGCTTTACCCACATCATAAAAGATCTTGACCAAATCAGCCATCTATAAGCTCCAAAAATCCTAAATTTTTCATCGTATCGCTCCCTAATCCCGTATCTAAAAGCAACTGTAGCATTGAGGGATCGGCTTTGATTTTATACTCAGCCAGCCACGCTACATACGGCGTCTTTTCGTACCAAAAGGTTTTTGGTTTGGGACTTTGCCAAAGTGGCATAATGCATAAATCGCCCTCATACGGTTTACCCAAAAGCGCTTTATATTTTTGCAATGCGTTATTTGTGATAATTTGCGTATGGCGCTCATCCCCGGGTTCAAGGAAAATTTTACGCTTAGTAAGGCGATTTTTAAGAGCGGCACAGACAAACCCTCGCACCTTTATTTCTTGGGTATTTGAAGGCACCGTTCGGTTTAACATCGCCACCACGACCGACACAAAATGGATATCTCCAAGTTTTAGTCCGTTTTTAAGGATATCTAGAGCTATTTTTTGCTCATAGGATTTATTAAGAGCTACAAAATCGATCTCAAACCCCTCTGTGGTATAGTGCATGCGAAAGTTCATCGCCTTAAAAATTTTGCCCGAGCCACTGGCATAGCCAGCATGCTCTTTATTAGGCAGATGAGTATAAAGGAATGATTGAAAAAGCTTTGCCATACTTTTTTGGATGAGTAGATTTGTTGTGGGAAGATGAGCGGTAATATGAAGCATTGATATCCTTTCTACTAAATTTTTTTACCAAATTTCGCCGTAAAGCCCCGAGCTTTAGCTCTGAGGATATAAGACGACAAAAGAGTTGATAGGAAGTTTATCTTCCTTGAAACTCTTTTTTATTTGTATTATATAATAAAATTTGCTATAATACAAATATGAAATGTATAGATAAATTCAAATCAAATAACAATATTGTCTATTCCTGTAAATATCATATAGTTTGGTGTCCCAAATATCGCAGGAAAGTATTGATTGGAGATGTAGAAAAGAGACTCAAGGAAATAATCCAAGAAGTCGCTAATGAATACAATGTGGAAATAATAGAAATGGAAACAGACAAAGACCATATCCACATACTATGCGAAGTTAACCCGCAATTTGGCGTCAATAGATTCATTAAACTTGCAAAAGGAAAAAGCAGCAGAATTTTAAGAGAGGAGTTTCCTCATCTAAAAAGCAAGCTCCCCACTCTTTGGACAAACAGTTATTTTGTAGCTACTGTTGGCGGAGCGCCATTGGAAGTTATCAAGCAATATATAGAGAACCAGCAAACGAGCGAAAGAGACAAAGAGAAGAAAAAATGGCAAGAGTATCTGCAAAGAGTGCGATAATACGCACATACAAATATAAACTCTACCATACAAAGAGATTAAGGCATATCGATACAAATATCAATATAGCTGGCATTATCTACAATCACTGTATCACACTGCACAAGCGCTACTACAAGTTCTATGGCAAGCACTTAAACAAATACAAACTCCAAAAACATCTCACCAAACTCAAAAAGCTTCCAAAATATGAGTATTGGAAAAAAGTCCCATCTCAAGCGATTCAAGATATAACCGACAGAATTGATAAAGCCTACAAACTCTTTTTTCGCAATAAAAAGCGAGGCATCAAAGCTTCTATTCCAACATTTAAAAAAATCAAATCCTACAAAAGCTATACTCTCAAACAGGCTGGATACAGGAAGGCTCAAACAACTACAAAAGAGCTAAAAAAGCTTTGACAAGGCTTCATATCAAGATAGCCAATACCAGAAGAGACTATTTCCACAAACTTGCAAACCAAATAGCAAAATCCTATGAGTTTGTAGTCATTGAGGATTTAAATATCAAAGCTATGCAAAAGATGTGGGGTAAAAAGATTAGCGATTATGCTTTTAGTGAATTTGTGAACATCTTAGAGTATAAAACAAATCTCATCAAAATCGATAGATACTATCCAAG
>JALWCE010000059.1:2870-10671 GCA_027036935.1 Nitratiruptor sp.
AAAACTTGCTCAAAATGCGGGTATGTCTTGGACAAACTTGATTTAAAAACACGAAAGTGGCGGTGTCCAAAGTGCGATACGTTGCACGATAGAGATGTAAATGCTGCTATTAATATCTGTAGAGTCGGGGCATCGACTCTTGGCATAGGGGAAGTAAGACCTGCAATTGCAGGCATCTCCGCTTAAAGCCAGAATTCCCCGCATTTATGCGTGGGGAGTATGTCAAACATGCTCATCACTCTTTTGGATATACAGACTCTTTTTGTCGATACAGCCGCTCTTTTCTAGTTCGTTTAAAATCTGTATGGTCTCCTCGTAGATTTCATGGAAGTATTTGGCGTTTTTCTCATACTTTTGCCTCTCTTTTTTGGCATACCACCAAGCGATGGCGATAGAGGAGAGAAAGAGGCCGTAGATGAGCCACTGATACTCCTTGAGGCTTAGCAGCACGATAAAGTACTGCACGCTAAAGAGTACGAAAAACTCCACGCTAAAGAGGATCACTAAAAAGGAGCTTCTAGAAAAATCGAGGGTATATTTTTCCAGCTCTTTGAGTTTTTGTAGGTTTTCGTTGAAGAGCTTCGCAGCCTCTTGGCATCTGCTATCGAGCTTGGAAATGTCGATAGCTTTGATATGGATATTGGAGAGGTTGTACTCAAGATTGAGATCTTTATACTCTTTGAGCAGCCGCTCATCCTTTAGCAGCAGCTCCTTGATCTCCTCTTCACTCACATCCTCCTTGCCAAGCTTCGCTTTGACATCTTGGAGCAAAGAGTCGTAAAAGCCGACTCTTTTGATCTCCTTTGCTACACGATCAAGATATATCATTTGACCTCTACGTAGTCGATGCTATTGTTGGCCGGTTTGAAGATACCTACAAGCCCCTTGAGCCCAATACTCAGCACAATATTGGCCAAGAAAATAAACCAAGCGATCAGCACCATAGAGCCAAAAATAGCCGCCAAGATCATCCAAGTGTTAAACTCCCCGTTCACATACAAATGGCGTCTGAGCATTCCGTCAAGCCCGGCCATACCCGCAAAAGCCCCCATACCAATACCTCCGATGAGATAGAGCCAGTAGTGGGCCCAGGTCAGCTTGGTGCTAAAGAGCTTGGTGTTGTTGGTCACCAGCGGCCACAATACATACAAAGCGCTATAAAGGGTCATATAGAGCCCTACGATCAAAGCGATGTGAAAGTGGGCGAAACTGATCCACTGGGTATTGTGCAGCACTCTGTTCATTCCCATATCGGCTTGGATGATACCAGCTGGCACCGCCAGACCAAATCCCACAAGACCCCCTAACAAATAGGCAAGGGGCGGAGTGAATTTGAGCGGTCTGGCTTTCCACAAAGTGACAAGTGTGATAAACAGAGCCAACCCTTGAGTCAAAAGTTCAAAAGCGGTCACCATCTCCCCAGAGATGAGCTTCATCATCTCAGGCTGAGGCTGATCGGCCAAAAGGTGGTGGCTCCAGACCATCCAAGAGACAAATAGCTCTAATAAAAGGGCCGCCCGGGCCACATTTTCCATAAAGAGCTTCTTGCCGGTGATGATGGTAGCAAGCAAATACCAGCTACCGGCAACATAGATAAGTACGAGTCCATCAGCCACCAGATCCAGTCCCCACCAAAAGAAGTTTTTGTACAGCAGCGAGTCGATCGCATGCACATCCCAGCTAAATCCGGTAACGTAGCTCACCAGATAGACAAGCACCAAAATGCCAGCCGCTAAAATCACGATAGCATCCAAAAAGGTATCCACCGTCCCTCGAAAAATCGCTACCACCGGCAGACTCAAAGCCGGCTCTTTGGAGTATGGGGGCTTGCCAAGGAGTTTATAGACAAGGTTCAAAAGCCCGTCGATCCCAAATCCAGAGATCAAAAGCTCTTTCATTGTCTTGTCTTTGTGCACGCCGGTGCGGGCGAAGATAGTAGCGTAGATGTTGTAGATAAATCCAAGGGTCCCTATCATGATGAGGGCCACGCCGATGACAAAGACAAATCCGCCAATGAGGCTAAACTGCTTCATATCGGCTGGAAGCGGCCAATAAAGCGTATACAAAGGTGCATATTTCCAGATAAATCCAGCCAGCCACGCAAGCGCTGTACCCAGAGTAATGGATATCCAGACGAAGTTGGCCAACTTGAGGCTATAGAGGGGCTTTTTGGTCAGATAGGGCACCAAAAACATAAAGGCCGCAAAAACCAGCTGATAGGTTGAGCCAAAGATCCCGACAATTGGGTGCACCGTCATGATGGAGAAGAAATGATCGGGATGGCTAAACATCTTTGGCAAAGGATTGGATGGGCCCGTCTCCACCAGCCGCATGATCATCCCCTCAAGGGCCACTAGACCAAAAAAGACAAAGCTCATCACCACGGCTCTTAGAGTGATCTTTTGCAAAGCCGTCAAACTATCGGCATCGAAATTGGTCCCATTGATAAGCAGCTCTTTGAAGCTTTTATTTTCCATACCCTACTCCTTCATCGCTATTTTTTCATTTTTCTCTTTACACTCGACGACCATACCATCTTTGACAAACATCAGATCCTCTCCTGTCTCTTTGTCATACTGGGCGGGACCGGAGTATTCGGTAGAGACGATGTCAAAATTCCCACACTCCCTAAATGTCCACAACAGCGTATTTTTATGTTTTGGGACTACTTGCATCTGAAAGACCATCGTCCCATCTTTGCGAAAGAGACCAAAACCGTAGGTAAGATCCTTGCTTCGCACGTCAAACATCACTTTTTCACCCTCTTTGGCCCGCATTTGCGGCATCTTCCACTTGTGATCGGCCACCTCGATAAGATAGCTTCTATCAGGCTTGATCTCATGGCGCTTGATATCCTCCTCCACCCAAGGAATGGAGTTGTAGGTAAATATATGATGGCCCACCCCCGCCATGATCAAAAAGGCCATATAGCCGTAAAAAGGGATACGGATGATGGATCTGACTTTCTCTTTTCTGGTCAAATTCCATCCAAACCAGGCGATCACCGAAACGATCATCAAGGCGTAGATGGTGTACGCCACCCAGTGAAAACGCAACAGCTCTAAAGATGTAGCAAACATACGCGTTCCTTTTAAAAATTTTTTGATATTGTATTGGGACAAAGAGATAAATAGATTGATCTTTGTCAAGGAAGAGAGTAAAAATATGCAGAAAAAAAGCAAATTTTGTACAAAAACTATTCAGAAATAATGTAAATATTGCTTATAAACTATCCATATTGTGATATTGTATAATAAATATAAATCCTTATCTAAGGATACATAATGGTTGAGATCGAAAAGAAATTCTTACTCCCTCCTTGCAAAGCAAAGCTCTATCTCAAAGCTTTGGGCAAAAAGTACAAAAAAGAGCATATCATCCAATACTACGCCAAAAATATGCGATTTAGAAAAATTAGCAACCACTACTGGCGCACTATCAAGCGTGGCCAAGGGGTGGTGCGAGAGGAGATCGAAGAGCCCATCCCCAAAGAGGAGTTTTGTGCCTACTGGAGTCAAAAAGAGGGTGAAGCGATCGAAAAGTATCGCTACATTTTTAAGTACAAAAAGCATAGATATGAGATGGATGAGTTTGAAGGGCATCTCAAAGGGCTTTTATATCTGGAGATCGAGTTTGATTCCCTAGAGGCCGCCCAAGAGTTTACTCCACCCAAAAAGATCCAAAAATTTATACTAGACGAAGTGACCGACGACCCGGCTTTTACCAACCGCTCCTTGGCTCTTTTTGGAATGCCGGTCATATCCCATCCTCTTTCGCAGCTCATCGCCCAAAACGAACCGCAAAACTACCTGAGCGCCTCCTTGAAGCCCAGCTTCCACCCATTTGAAAATGTCTATCTCGTTTTGCGGGTATGGATCGCCCTTTTGGCCAAAGTGATCGAAGCGAACAAAGAGGCGATCTTGGCCAACGACGAGGATACCGAACGGCTCCACCAATTACGAGTCGCTCTGAGGAAAATACGAAGTTTGCTGGCACTACTTGGCAAAAGAGCACAGATCCCCCAAGCCAAAGAGATAGAAAAACTGGCCAAAACCATCATGAAAAAGACCAATAAAGCGAGGGATCTCGATGTCTATCTGGAGTGGCTGAGCGCATACGAGCAGATGCTACCTACAAAACTGGCCTCCAGCCTCCAAACACTTAAAAAAAGAGTCCGAAAAGAGCGCAATGAAGCCTACAGCACTCTTTTGCATACTCTCCAAAGTCCAGAGTTTAGTCTGCTGCTCTCAAGGCTCTATGCATTTGCATCGAGCGAGCCTACGCAAACGGCCCCATCCATCATCCTTGGCAAAAAGATGGTCATAGGCCAGCTCCACAACGTATGGAAAAAAGCGTACAGACTCACCCCAAAGTCAAAACCCCACAAGTATCATCTGGTACGCATCGAGATCAAGAAACTGCGCTATTTGATAGAGTTTTTCTCTTTTATTTTTAAAAAAGAGCGCTACAAAGATATCCTAGCAAACATCAAAACACTGCAAGATATCCTGGGCCAACATCAAGATACTACGGTACAGCTCGAATATATCGAAACGATGCTGCAAAAAGATCTCTCCAAAGATCAAAAGGAGGCCCTGCTCCTCTTGCACAAAGAGCTAAAGCACAAAGCCAAGAAACTACTTGACATACTCCCTATGCCTAAAGGCGGGGGATTGTGGCTTTAAGCGGGGATGCCTGCAATTGTAGGTCTTACTTCCCCTATGCCAAGAGTCGATGCCCCAACTCTCTATTTTGATTATAGCAAAAGAGTTTCAAGGGGATCAATCCCCTCTCAACTCTTTTGTCGCCTTATATCCCCATTGATAAATCAAGGGGCTTTACGGCGATTTTTTGGTAAAAAGTTTCGCAAACGCTCCATCATCCTAAAAGCCTTACATAAACAGCTCAAAAGAGGAGTTTGCAAAATCTAACCCAAAAACCACAGACCTACCCGATAGACCACAAAGGCTTGTCTATAGGCAATGATCGGCAAAAGCGCTGTTTCAAAGAGCATTTGTTATAATTTATTTCATAAGGTCATTCAGACGTAGCCTGATTTTTGATATAAAACTCAATAGCGGATAAAAACCAAATCCGCCGGTCAAGGTGGGATGCACCTGACCTAAAATGCCCCTCAGCAACCTAATGTCGCTTAAGGGAGTGGGAATCCACACCGTTTACGGGGTGGAGTATCAATTCATAAACAAAATTTAGTAGGAGATAGTTTTCATGAAAAAGCGAGTACTGCTCTTGTCCGCTGTTTTAAGTTGCACAATATATGCCAATACGGATGTAGGCAGTTTACGTCAATATATTCTTTCAAAAAATAGATGGAGTATCAACGGCAATTTTTATCGGTACGATTTTAATAAGGATGGAAAATATGGCTATAATGACTGGCTTTATCTCTCTTCTGGGAGTGGACAAGCATACAGGCTTTTAGGAAATACACCTACGAGTGATAACATATTTGGTTGGCAAACTCTTGCTTCAATACCCGGCGATCTTTCCACTCATTCACCCAATGGATATTTTGTATTTATCAATTATCCAAATGACTCAGATAGAAAGTTTTCTTGGCTTTATATTGCGAATTCAAGTAAAAGAGTATATAAGCTTGAGGGAGCCGACCCTGATACCCATCGCTTTAGGTATATGGATATAAATGGCGATGGCACCCCAGATAGTCTACCTGGAGTTACCGCCAATATCCAAGGCCAAACTATTTTATTTTCTTCTTACAATATCAATCAAAACAAGCATAATCAAAAAGTGGGTATGGGTTTTGAACCTCCCGTTTTTGCCTATTTTGGAGATAAAGAGAATAATAAAATTGATATAGTAGATGTAAACAATATGAGTCTCATTGATGAAATCTATACTGGTCATCAAAAAACTTATGCTGCCGAAGTTATAAAAATTCATGGTCAGAGCCATAGCAACCGGAAAAAAATGTATGTTGACAACAGAGGAAGCGACTATATCGATGTGATAGATAGCGTCTCCAATACTATAACAAAAAGTATACATTTACCTTTTCACCCAAGAAGTATAGATGTGGAAAAAATAACAGGTCTTGTTGCTGTATCTGGCGTCGATAAACCGATGATTGCGGTAATTGATGGCAGAACAGACAAACTTTTGGCCACAGCCGGCAGAAATGTTGTCACATATCCCACAACAAGCGGACACAGCTATGTCTCAAGCGGTACATTAGCTTGTGGACATCCCCATTGGTTGGATGAAAATCACGTAGCACTACTTGATAGACAGGCTATGAAGATTATTACGTATAAACTGGTTTACAATAACGATGGAACTTATAACCTTGAAAAAGTTAATGAAATCGATACACCTTCTCCCGTGCATAACCTAATACCGCCAAAAATACACGGCATGCAAGGGCATAGAAAACACGGACACATATACCCGATTTTTTACGCAACGGCTGAAGGCTCTGATAGCGCATATCCATCTATTATGAAATTATACTTCTCTCCGAATGAAGGACTAAAAGTTTTAGAAAATCTGGAGCTTAAAAAAGATGGTTTGTCAAAAAATGTGATGGGTGTGCATCATCTTAATTTTATTAAAAGAAGTCAAAAAATTTATGTGGGATCAGATGAAGGCACGCTCTTTGTAGTAGATTACGCCAGCACTCCAATGAAGATTGTAAAAACTCTTCAAGCTGGCAAAGGGGCAGGACATACCGCCCAAATGGAGCATGGCTTTTTGGGTGATCTGGCAGTAGTCATCAACCATAAAGATAGATTTATTACGCTGGTTGACAGCGATACAGATACAAAAATAGTGGATATTAATGTGAGTCAATTAAGCGATGAATATATCGGGAATGTACAGACCCAGTCACATCCAAAATACCACTTTTCAAAAGATGGGCGCTATTTTTACCTCTTTTTAACTGAAGAGGGTGCATTGGTAAAAGTGGACCTACAATCAAAAAAAGTGGTAGATCGATTAGATATTGGTGGAAAGATTGCTATGGGCTCTTTTATAGAGGAACATAAGTGGCATTGATTACAAGCCACCTCTTCAAAAGGTGGTTGGTCTTTGACAAACTATTTATTTTCATAAAGTTTCCCATCTCCTATCCAGATAGTTCAAAATTTCTAACACTCTCAATAAAACCTTTCTCACTCTTGCCACTCCAGCTGCATATAATAAGTATTGGCATTGTGTAGATTGAGTGTTTTGCTATGAAGCAGACAATCAAACTTTTCCAAGTCGATATGTTTTGGCAGTTCGCTCATATCCACTCCCGCGTTGTAGGCTTTTCCCACCTCCTTTTTAAGTGTCTCAAGATACAAAAGCATCGTTTTGTATCCATTGGGACCTTTGACTTTGCCATGTCCTCCAACGATTATCTTGGGATGGAGCGAGCCAATTTTTTTCAAAGCCTCTATCCAACCATTTATATCACTGTTTTTCGTATAGCTCAAAGCCCTTTCGTTAAAGATGATATTGCCCGCAAACAAAAACTTCTCTTTTGGATACCATACTACTATATCGGAGCGCTCTTGGCTTGCGGGTGTAAGCTTTAACAGATAGATGTTATTGTCTATCACATATTTCTTATCGAAAAGCACATTTGGAATCACCAGCTTCGTTTTTTCAAAATCTTTTTTTGACAAGACTTTTGGAAGACGCTCAAATTTTTTGGGATTTTCCTTTATATCTTGGACAATGCTTTTGTGTGCGATGACAGGGATATGCTTTGCTGCGTAGTAGCTCGCTCCATAGAGCCTATCGTCGTGATAGTTCGTCACGACAACTGCAGTAA
>JALWCE010000060.1 GCA_027036935.1 Nitratiruptor sp.
ACTCTTTGCCTCCTGGATCAACTTGCGTGTTTGTGCCAATTTTCCCATCGCCACTCCTTTATTTTTTCTGTTTGGCCATTCGCTTGCGCACATGAGGATCGAGGTAGCGTTTACGCAATCGAATACTTTTGGGCGTCACCTCAACCAGCTCGTCTTCCTCTATCCACTCCAAGGCACGCTCTAGCGTCATTTTGCGAGGAGGGGTGAGCTTGATCGCATCATCGCTTCCGCTAGCCCGTACATTGGTGAGGTTTTTGCCTTTGATAGGATTGACCTCCAAATCGTTTGGACGGCTATGCTCACCTATGATCATCCCCACATATACCTCCGTCCCCGGTTCAATAAAGAGCACACCTCGCTCTTGGAGATTAAACAAAGCATAAGCCAAAGCCTTGCCGCTCTCCATCGAAATAAGAGCGCCGTTTTTTCGGTGTTCCACCTCTCCTACGAAAGGTCGAAAATCTAAAAAGGAGTGGTTCATCACCCCCTCACCCTTGGTATCGGTCAAAAACTCGCTACGAAATCCGATAAGTCCGCGAGCCGGTATCTCAAATTCGATTCGTACATACCCTTCATCCATTGGTGTCATCGAACTCATAACCGCTTTGCGTCTACCAAGCTTATCAATCACCGTCCCGCTAAAATCCTCGGGCACATCCACTACAAGCAGCTCAAAGGGCTCGAGGCGTACGCCGTTTTCCTCTTTGATAATTACCTCCGGTCTAGAGAGGCTAAACTCATATCCCTCTCGCCTCATATTTTCGGCCAAGATCGTGATCTGCAGCTCCCCTCGACCGCTTACTTTAAAACGGCCCTCGCCAACCTCTTCGACTCTCATAGCGATATTTGTTTGCACCTCTTTCAAAAGCCGCTCTTTGAGCTTATTAGAAGTGACATGTTTGCCCTCAAGACCTGCAAGGGGAGAGTCGTTAACGCTAAAGTAAACGCTTAGAGTCGGCTCTTCAATATGCAAAGGATCAAGTGGTATAGGATTGGAGGGATCGACGAGACTATCGCCAACATCGATATCCTCAAATCCTGCGATCGCTACGATATCACCGGCCTCAGCCTCATCGATCTCAAGACGATTGAGTCCTAAAAAGCCGATGAGTTTAGTAATGCGTCCTCTCTTCTCCTCTCCATCGGCTTTAATGAGCAGCAATGCATCCCCTCGTCTAATCCGTCCGTTAAAAATCCGAGCAATCCCGATACGGCCTACGTAGTTGTCATAATCGAGTGTAAAAACTTGCACTTGCGTGGGACTATCCACACTCCCTTTGGGAGCTGGCACATGTTCGATGATCGCTTCAAAAAGGGGCGTGAGATCTTTATTTTCATCTTCTAGGTTCCATTTGGCATAGCCCTCTCTTGCCGCAGCATAGAGAATAGGAAAATCGAGCTGGTCCTCATTGGCATCCATAGCCACGAAAAGATCGAAGATCTCGTCCACCACCCGCTCTGGATCGGCGGCCGGCTTATCTATTTTGTTGATCACGACGATGGGCTTAAGACCTAGGTTGATGGCCTTTTTGACCACGAATTTGGTCTGGGGCATAACGCCCTCTTGAGCATCTACGAGCAAAAGCACGCCGTCCACCATCTTGAGTACCCGCTCCACTTCACCGCCAAAGTCGGCATGTCCGGGAGTATCGATAATATTGATTTTAAAATCGTTATATCTGATCGCCGTATTTTTGGATAGGATCGTAATCCCTCGCTCACGCTCTAAATCGTTGCTGTCCATTGCCCGCTCGGCCAGCTCTTTATGGGCTTCGATGGTACCTGATTGTTTGAGCAGTTCGTCTACCAGCGTGGTCTTACCATGGTCGACGTGGGCGATTACGGCGATATTTCGAATTTTTTGCATCCATTTCCTCTTTTAATCGTAAATTTATCTTATTTTACTACTATTTTGCCAAATTTGGGATTAAAGGCCAAAAATGATCAAAAACCTCATCTTCGATATGGACGGCACGCTTGTAGACAGCTCCGCAATAATCGCTAATTCCATCAATCACGTACGCTCCAAACTCAAACTCCCCCCAATGCCAAAGGAAGTGATTTTAGAAGCTATTAACGACACCTCTATCCATCGTCCCAAATTTTTCTATGGTACAAAAGAGTATCATCCCGAACATATACAATGGTTTAGAGAGTACTACGCCAGCAATCATAAAAATCAAACCAGACTCTACGAAGGGGTCAAAGAGTTGCTCCAAAAACTTCGTCCCCACCATACTCTCGCCCTTGCTACCAATGCATACCGCCAAAGTGCCGATTTGATCGTAAAACATTTAGGCATAGAAGACTATTTTGATACTATTGTCTGCGGCGATGAGGTACCCCGTCCCAAACCGGCTCCGGACATGATCAAAAAGATTATCGATGCGCAAAAGGCAAATACAAAAAATACTCTGCTCATAGGCGACGGCAAAACTGACGAAGAGGCGGCCAAAAACGCCGGTATTGGCTTTATCAAAGTCAATTGGGGATGGCAGCAAGACAAAAAAAACGGGATTGACAATATAGAGCAACTGGAAAAAATTCTTTTACAAAACAATAAGTAGTAATACCTTTTTCTAGCCCCTGCTCACCCATTGCCATATGTGTCCTTTATATGAGCATTTTTTGTAAGAGCCCTTTTTTATATGATTTGATTTTATCAAGTTTCTCTTTTTCAAGCTCTACCTTTTTATCCACGGCGCTTACAAAGGAGGCTATTTTTTCTTGTTCGGCGAGAGTTGGGGGGATGAGGATTTTTAACTTAACTAGTTCATTTTTAGATAATCCTAATACTGATATTCCAGTAACTATTTTTTTTAGTTTTTTCTTAACAGAGGGAATGTAAAACAAATAACCATAAAAACCTTTTCCATTAATTTTTGGTCGAAGAACAATAGTATGAAGCCCTGCAAGCATTTTTTTATTACAAATATTAACTATTTCTACACTTTCACCAACTCCTTCGTAATCTTCTGAAGCATCCGTTATAATCAAATCTCCATCTTTTAATAAATCTTTTTCATCATATAGTAAATTTTGCCTTAATTGAGGTAACGAAACTTTACATAAATCTAAATGCTGCTTATATTTTTTATGAATATCTCCATAATGTAAATATAAAACATTTTTTTCTTTTTCTTCCATTATCAAATCTTTTCTACTATAAGAATAAGATTTGACAAATGAAAAAAGATTTTTAATACTCTTCTCAACCCACTCCCCGCTAAACTCAGGAAACCTTAGCTCTGGCACTTTTTTATCT
>JALWCE010000061.1 GCA_027036935.1 Nitratiruptor sp.
ATTTGGCAGCCAATGCATCGTGGTAGCCATCGATGCCAAACGGGTGGGAGAGAGCTGGAACGTCTTCGTAGCAGGTGGTCGCATCGATACAAAAAAAGATGCAATCGAGTGGGCCAAAGAGGCCTATGATAGGGGAGCTGGGGAGATACTGCTTACCAGCATGGATGCAGACGGTACCAAAGCCGGATACGATCTAGAGCTCACCAGAGCCATCAGCGAAGCGGTGGATATCCCGGTGATCGCCAGTGGGGGAGCTGGAAAGATGGAGCATATTAAAGATGCCTTTACCAAGGGCAAAGCCGACGCGGCACTGGCGGCTAGTATCTTCCACTATAAAGAGATCGATATTATGGAGCTCAAACGCTACCTCAAAAAAGAGAGGATACCCGTTCGATTATGATAATCTCAGCAGGAAAAACGGAACAGCTTCCTTTTGCTCAACCAATCGGCGTGGGACTGGTGGAGAGTGCGATGCACCTAAGCCGTCTCGTGCTCTTCGATCGACCCGACTTTTTGCTTTTTGTCGGAAGTATGGGCAGCTATGGAGAGTATAAGCTTTTTGATGTTGTCCACTCCCGCCGTGCCAGCCAGATAGAGCTGGCTTTTTTGGATCGCAGAGCCTACACGCCTATAGACAACCTCATCACATCCGAGGGGCTTAACATCCCAGACGAGACGATCATCAACTCCTCCAACTACATCACTACCGACAAGAGTGTTTGGCCAAAGTTCAAGGCTTTGGGGATGGGGGGAGAAAATATGGAGTTTTTTTCGGTGCTGAGTGTGGCCAAAGAGCACAAGATCCCAGCCGGCGGTATATTCATCGTCACCAACCAGTGTGGAGCAAATGCCCACGAGGAGTATATGCAAAACTATAAAGAGGCAATGCAGAGGCTACAAAGGTATATCAAGGAGAGGCTAAAAATATGAAAAAAAACATCTTGGATCTGACCAAAGAGGAGCTAGAAAGTGAGCTCTCGCCAAAGTTTCGGGCCAAACAGATCTTTCAGTGGATCTACCAAAAAGGGGTGGAGGCTTTCGAGCAGATGAGCAATCTGCCAAAAACCTTGCGCGAGGAGCTGGCTCAAAAGTTCGAGATCGCTTTGCCAAAGATCCTCAATGTAGAGGTAAGTAAGGATGGCAGCAAAAAGTACCTACTAGGTCTCAAAGGTGGACACACGATAGAGTCTGTGCTGCTGCCGATGAAGAAAGAGGAGCGTGACGAAGAGGGCAATATTGTCAAAGAGGCCAAATATACCGTCTGCGTCTCCAGTCAGGTAGGGTGTAAGGTAGGGTGCGAGTTTTGCCTCACGGCCAAAGGAGGATTTGTGCGCAACCTCACCCCTGGGGAGATCGTAGGACAGGTGCTCGCTATCAGAAAGGACAACGACATCCCGGCCAATAAACGGGTCAATGTGGTCTATATGGGAATGGGCGAACCTTTGGACAATCTCGAAAACGTGGCCAAAGCCGTCAAGATCTTTAGTGACGAGAATGGCCTATCGATTTCGCCCAGGCGTCAAACCATCTCCACCAGCGGCCTCGCACCCAAAATCAAAAAGCTTGGGGATATGAATCTAGGCGTCCTGTTAGCAATCAGCCTGCATGCGGTAGACGACAAGCTACGCCAAAAATTGATGCCCATCAACAAAGCCTACAATATCGAGAGCGTCATCCAAGCGGTCAAGGAGTTTCCCATAGACCAAAGAAAGCGGGTGATGTTTGAGTATTTGATGATCAAAGACCTCAATGACGATATCAAAGCGGCCAAGAAGCTGGTCAAACTACTGCACGGCATCAAGGCCAAGGTCAATCTCATCTACTTCAACCCTTATCCTGGCAGTCCTTTCCAGCGACCCGAGGAGGAGCGGGTAAAGAGATTTCAGCAGTACCTGCTCGATCATGGAGTGCTTTGCACTATCAGAGAGTCCAAAGGTCTTGATATTAGCGCAGCCTGTGGGCAGCTAAAGGAGAAAAGCAGTGGATGTGCCCTTTAAGAACTACGAACTGATCATGGCTTTGGTCCTTATCATCGCTGTCATATTCATGGTGGCGGCTTTTATCAAAATCTCAATAGAAAGCGAAGAGGATGACAAAACTTGATGATGCGATGCTTCTGATTATAAGCGGGACCGTTTTAGCGGGCCTTATTGGCTTTATTGTGGTAACATTCAAAGAAAAAAAAGGAGTAAAATGAAACAAATAACCCTTATGGAAAAGTACCCCCTTTTTGTACTTGAGCTCTTAAAAAGTGAAACAAGCTGTATCGATATCGAAGATGTGCTCCACGAGCTAAAAAAACAAATTGAGACCCACCCCGTAGCGGTCTATATAGCTACATTCGATCACTACGCCCATACTACGGCTTTACCAGAGCATATCATCGACCCAAACATTAAAGCGGCTCAAAATATCGTTTTTTGTTTTGGCAAAGAGCTCCCAAGACCAGAACTTGTAGGAGTACGGCCAAGAAGTATCGGTATATGCGAGATGGAGGATAAATTTGTACTAAGTTTTTTAGAAGCTCCAAATCCAGTAGCCAACAAAGCGATGGAAGAGTGGGTACTCGCCCTCAAAAAATAGAGTTTTCGCCATTTGTGCGGATCCTTTTTTGGATCTTGACTCTTGTGGGAGGAGCTACTTTTTCTCTTATTTATGACTTTTTTCATTTTAAGAGCTGGCTCTTTAATCCTTGGTTTCATCTTGTGAGCGCTTCTTTGGGTCTTTTTTTGCTCTACTTCCTTTTTAAAATAGCGGCGATCGCCGGAAGTACGCTGGCTCGATACGGACGCCAAGGAGACATTCCAAGATTACAGACCAACAGACTCGTAACACAAGAGATATATGGCTGTATGCGCCATCCTATGCTCTTTTCCCTAGCTCTTTTGCCTTTAGGAGTGGCCCTACTGCTAGGCTCTGTTACTTTTATTCTTTGTGTGGCTCCGTTGGAGGGTATTTTGGTCGTGCTGCTTACACTCACGCTAGAGGAGAGGGAAGCAAAAGCAAAATTTGGCCAAGCCTATGAAGAGTATAGAGCCAAAGTACCCGCTTTTAATTTAAAATGCTTTAAAAAGTTTTTATAAATTGCTCCAAAGTGGCGTACATCTCTACCACATTTGTATAAGTTCAAAAACATATGGCACTCTTCAAGGAGAGAAGAGTGCAAATCAGATATGGTTTGGCAGGAGTAAAGGGGTATAAAAGATTAGAGAGGATGTATTACAA
>JALWCE010000062.1 GCA_027036935.1 Nitratiruptor sp.
GCATAAAGACCGATGTATGGGGAAAAGTGTCTGGAGTCAAATATCTTTATGCCATAGGCGAGGTGGCTTGTACCGGGGTGCATGGCGCCAATAGGCTCGCTTCCAACTCTTTGCTCGAAGGGCTTGTCTTTTCAAGACGGGCTATAGAAGATACTCTCGTACAAAACAGAAAAGAGCCGATAAAGAGATTCGAGGAAACACCCCTCTCTTTGGTATTGCCAAAAGATAGAGCACTCAAGCAGCGTTTGCGTTCTATCATGTGGCAAAAGGTGGGAATCATTAGAAAAAAGAGAGGGCTTAAAGAGGCATTGAGTGAAATAGAGCAGATGGAATCCCATGAGATAGGGCATCTCCTTCGGCTCAGGCTCTCTTGTGCCAAACAGATTGTACAAAGCGCTTTAAAAAGAGACAAAAGTATAGGCGCACACTACATTGAAGGAGAGTAAATGCATGGACTTGACTTGACCCATACATGGGTAGGATATCTTAACCTCATCATCTTTGTGTTGGGGTACTATTTTATAGCGGCCGAGGAGAAATTTCGGATCAACAAGGCAAAGCCGGCGCTTTTGATCGGTACGCTGATGTTTATGCTCCTTGGGATCTATTTTACCCTCAACCATCTCGATCCCACACCCCTCCATCACGAGATGGAGAAGCTTATTTTAGAGATTTCAGAGATATTTTTCTTTCTTTTCGTGGCGATGACCTATATCGAGACCCTCATCGAAAGAAAGGTCTTTGATGTACTCAAATATCGTCTGGTCTCAAAAGGATATAGTTATAAAAAGCTCTTTTGGATTACGGGAGCTTTAGCTTTTTGGATATCTCCGGTAGCGGATAATCTAACTACTGCTTTGATCCTCTCTACCGTACTTTTTACCATCGACAAAACCAAGACCCAGTTTTTAGTTCCCGGCGCCATCAACATTGTCGTAGCCGCCAATGCGGGGGGAGCTTGGAGCCCCTTTGGAGATATCACCACTTTGATGGCGTGGACTGCGGGTAAAGGCCATTTTGTTGACTTTTTGTATCTGTTTGTGCCTGCCTTTGCGGGATGGGTGCTCACAGCTTGGTTGCTCTCCTTTTTCGTGCCAAAAGGCGAGCCCCATTTTGATGCGAGTCTGCCAAAAGAGGAGCTCAAACCTGGGGCTAAAGTGGTGATCTGGTTGGGTGTATTTACTATCTTTATTGCCGTCGTAGGTCATCAGCTTTTCCATTTCCCGGCCATGTGGGGTATGATGTTTGGTTTGGCGCTTTTGAAGATGTACGCATTTTTACATAAGCGTAAAAATAAACATGACCATTTTGACGTTTATGTCAATATGAAAAATGTAGAAAACGATACATTGCTTTTCTTCTTTGGGATTTTGAGTGCGGTAGGAGCGCTCCATTTCATGGGCTATTTGGAATATATCGTCAAGCTCTATGATATCATCGGGCCAACAGCGGGTAACATTGGCGTAGGATTCATCTCGGCCATTATCGACAACGTCCCAGTGATGAGTGCGATCCTAAAAGCTGATCCCCCTATGGGTACAGATCAGTGGATGCTTGTGACGTTGACTGCGGGAATTGGTGGAAGTCTGATTAGCTTTGGTAGTGCCGCAGGTGTGGGCGTGATGGGGCGTCTAAGAGGCATCTATACTTTTGGCTCCCATATGAAATATGCTTGGACGGTGCTGGCTGGATACATACTCTCTATTATTTTGTGGTATATTCAGTTTGAAATCTTAGGTCTATACTAAAAAGGAACTCTATGCAACATGTGCCAATCGTCATTTTAGACTTTGGAAGCCAATATACGCAACTCATTGCCAGACGACTCAGAGAGGCGGGCGTCTATTGTGAGATCTATCCCTATTTTGAGGATATTGAAAAGATCAAAGCCAAAAATCCTCAAGGCATCATCTTTAGCGGCGGTCCCGCAAGTGTCTACGATCCCGATGCACCTCGAGTGGATAAAGCTATCTATGAGTTAGGGTTGCCAATTCTTGGGATATGCTACGGCATGCAGCTTATCACCGTCGATTTTGGTGGACAAGTCATTCGAGCTTTACAGCACGAGTATGGCAAGGCGAGGCTCTATCTCGATCCCGTGCATGGTCATATCTCACCGCTCTTCGAGGGAACAAAGGATGGACAGATCGTCTGGATGAGCCACAGCGACAAGGTGGAAGAACTACCCAGAGGGTTCGTACGTATCGCCCATACTGACAACTCCCCATACGCAGCCATCGCCAACGAAGAGCGCCAGATATATGCTTTGCAGTTTCATCCAGAGGTAAGCCACTCCGAAGAGGGAACCAAAATCTTGGAAAACTTTGCTAAAAAAATCTGTGGTATAGCGAGTAAATGGGATATGGGGCATTTCGCCAAAGAGCAGATCGAAAAGATCCGTAAAAAAGTGGGCGGCGATAAAGTATTGTGTGCGCTTAGCGGCGGAGTGGATAGCTCGGTGGTAACGGCCCTTTTATACGAGGCGATCGGTGATCAGCTTATTCCTGTTTTTGTGGACAACGGACTTTTGCGAGAGGGGGAGCGTGAAAAAGTGGAGCATGTGTTTAAAAATATGCTCCAAGTCCCTCTCATCGTCATTGATGGGAAAGAGAAGTTTTTGGAAGTTCTCAAAGGGGTGACGGACCCCGAGCAAAAACGAAAGATCATTGGCCACACTTTCATCGAGCTTTTTGATGAAGAGGCCAAAAAGCACAAAGATGTAAAATACCTAGCCCAAGGGACTCTTTATCCCGATGTGATCGAATCGGTGAGTGTCAAAGGGCCAAGCGAGACGATTAAGTCTCATCACAATGTGGGCGGGCTGCCGGAGTGGATGGAGTTTGAGCTCATCGAGCCTCTTAGAGAGCTCTTTAAGGATGAGGTGCGAAAGCTTGGGCTGGAGTTGGGACTGCCAAAAGAGATGGTCTATCGCCATCCATTCCCAGGGCCCGGACTTGCCATTAGGATTTTAGGTGAGGTAACGCCTGATGCGCTAGAGCTTGTGCGAAAAGCTGATACGATTCTTTTAGAAGAGATCAAAGCCCATGGACTGTATGAGAAGCTATGGCAAAGCTTTGCCGTGCTACTCAATGTAAAAAGTGTGGGCGTGATGGGGGACAAACGAACGTATGAAAATACGGTGGCGCTTCGTATCGTTGAAAGCAGCGACGGAATGACGGCTACTTTTGCTCATATTCCCC
>JALWCE010000063.1 GCA_027036935.1 Nitratiruptor sp.
CAGAAGAGGTGACCGATATGGAGCGAAGTGTGCGAGGTGAAGTCTACAGCTCCACTTTCGATATGCCGGCCAAAAATCATGTGCGAGTAGCCGAGCTGGTGATCGAAAAGGCCAAACGGCGAGTGGAGATGGGTAAAGATGTGGTGATTTTGCTCGACTCCATCACTCGCCTCGCTCGAGCCTACAACACTGTTACCCCCTCTAGCGGCAAAGTGCTCAGCGGCGGGGTGGACGCCAATGCACTGCACAAGCCCAAAAGATTTTTTGGAGCGGCTAGAAACATCGAAGAAGGCGGGAGTCTGACCATCATCTCCACGGCCCTCATCGATACCGGATCTCGAATGGACGAGGTGATTTTTGAAGAATTTAAGGGAACGGGCAACTGCGAGATCGTGCTCGATCGCCGTATCGCCGATCGTCGTATCTATCCAGCCATCGATATCCTCAAATCCGGCACCAGAAAAGAGGAGCTCCTCATCGATCCAAATACCTTGCAAAAGGTATGGGCGCTGCGCAACGCCATGCAGTCGATGGATGAGGTGGAGGCGCTCAAATTCTTGTACTCCAAAATGCTCAAGACCAAAAACAACGAAGAGTTTCTTAGCATTATGAACGAAGGGGCCTAAGCGCTTGCGAGCGGCCCTTTTTGATAGCGGGGTTGGCGGGCTTACCGTCGCTAAGAGCCTGCTAGAACACAACCTTTTTGATGAAATCGTCTACTTTGGCGATACGGCCAGAGTCCCCTACGGGCCAAAGGACAAAAACACCATTATCCGCTACTCTCTTGAGGCTTTGGAGTTTTTCAAAAATTTTGATCCTGATATTCTCATCACAGCCTGCAACTCCGTCAGCGCCCACGCCTTACCAGAACTTCGCAAAAATGCCTCTTTCCCAGTGGTCGGCGTCATAGAGCCCGGAGTCGTGGCACTGGAGAAAAAATTGCAAGACAAAGATGCCCATATCCTCATCATCGGTACGCGTGCGACGATTTCGAGCCATAAGTATCAAACACTGCTCAAAAAGAGAGGGTTTCACAACATCACGGCCAAAGCTACGCCTCTTTTTGTGCCACTGGTAGAGGAGGAGATATTTGAAGGAGAGATCTTAGAAGCTGCGATGCGCCACTACTTTGGCGATATGAGACCAGACGCGGTGATACTAGGCTGTACCCATTTCCCACTCATCACAGAGGCTCTCAAAAGCTACTTTGGCCAAAAGACGCTTCTTATTCATTCAGGCGAAGCGATCGTGGAGTATCTCCAAGAACAATTTCCCCTCACACCGGCCAAAAACTCAACTACCTTAAAACTCTTTGCCTCCGAAAATCCCGAGAAACTCAAAAAGATCGCCCAAAGCTGGCTTGGGCGATAGGCTTACTGGGCCAAAGGCCCAAAAATGAGTCTGTTGTTTTGGATACGAACCCACTGAAGTTTATGCACTCTAGGACTGATGAGAAAATGCCATTTAAGATGACCGGTGCTAGGATCCATGCCCTCTAGTTTTGCCACCAAATGTCCAGAGCTGCTCACATACGCCCACATAAATGGATCATAATCCTCAGGATCTCCAAAGTAGGTAAAATAGCCATTGACCCGTAATCTTTTGTTGGCCAATGTGTTGACGACCTCATCTGAAGTGGAGCGAGCGGCACCCACTACGATATAACCGTTGCGATACTCTACCCGATCAAAAAAGCTTCGTAGTCTCTTCCAGCGAAGCAATCCGGTTTGTGGATCCATCCCCTCTAATTTGGCAAAAATATGTCCATTGTGATTGAGATAGACCCAATCAAAAACACCATCGCCGTAATGAGCGAAATAGCCGTTTATGGGCAAAGTTTTCCCGGCTAGCTCATAGGCCGCTTTATCCACACAATGTCCATCTATAAAGATGGTGTCACTAGGACAGCTACCCGGCTCTACGAAAGGTGAAGAGCTGCTAGAAGAGTAGGAGCTAGAAAAACTGCTACTCCAGGAGCTTGACTCGCTACTCATAATGGAGCTTTGAGATGAAGAGGTAGAGCTTGATGGGAATATACACATCGTATCGGCCCATATTCCGCCACTTTCTTCGCACAACTCTTGTAGATCTTGATCGGAACTCTCAGAGCTACTACTTACAGCACTCGAACTGCTACTACTTAAAGGCGCGCAAAGACCTAGACTAGGATCATAAAAATACCCATTTGGACACTCTGGCTCAGAGCTTGATTGACTACTAAAAGAAGAACTGCTACTCAAAGATTGACTACTTGCGCTACTTATAGCACTGCTTGAAGAACCGCTTGAGTTTTGTATATCGTCAGAAGAGGCTATAACCACTTTCATTGACCGACCGTTATAGAATCGTATATCCACTTCGCTTCCAATAGGACCATCAAGTTGTATCCACAACGTATTTTGATCGTAAAATCCTCTTTGATAATTGATATTACCTCTATATCGTGATGAAAATCCGGTTAGTTTATCATTGCAATCCCTTGGAGGAAAGTAAAAAAAGTACTTTTTGCCAGAGACTACTCGATAACTCTTGCCCTCTTCTTGGACTATATAGTGGGGAGTGGGTAAAGCTCTCGTGCGAAAATGCCACTCGATCGTATGTGTCTGTCCGTCCAAAGAGTAGACGAATCTGACATGATATACTGCATTCCAATCTAAATGGTTTTGGGGAAAAATAGCAAAATCATACACAGAAAAGTGACCGCTTGGATCGTTATCATGTGTCATTGTGCGTACCAAAGGCACTTCATCTCCTTCCTCATTTTGGAGGGAGAATTCAATCATTTGAGGAGTGCCGCTGGTTTTAAAAGGGTTGAAGTTGACACTTACCGGATAACCGCTCACACTGCACTCTGGCAAAGGATCTGGATATTCATCGTAAAAGACAGGAGGGATATCTGTCGCATTTTTATAGGGCCACAAAACGATAGAGGGATTTTGGTTGGCTAAATCTTCCAAAGCTTTATGAAACCTGGTTGCCGAAATTTTTTTATTTGGATCGGCACAAATATTATAAGTATAACTTCCATATCCATTAAATTCTGGACCCTCGCAAAGCCTTGCAATCTCTTTATTGCCCATATCAAAAGTAGAGACCGATTGATAGCCATAATCTGGACTCGTATCAAAAGCCGCCCCCACTTCATCAATGGTAAAATCCAAAAAGCCAAATCGGTGATAGATAGCCGAAAAGAGCCCATCTATCGACTCTTCAATACTTTTATCACCACCTGCGATATTTTCTAGCACATATCGGCTCGGATACCCGGCATAAACAGCCCTATCTGCCGGAGTAGCACCGGTAAAATGGGGATCTCCTTGTCTTTCGCCATGACCAAACACATTGTTAGCAATCATATAGAGATCATGATTTTTTGCCGCGCGTTCTAAAAATTGATTGCGTCCTAGTGGAGTCATCCCGGCCAAAGAGCGCAGATGGCTTAGATAACTATAACCACTCGTCAAACTCCTAGGGTGAGCCGTCAAAAAGGAAAAAGCCAAGAGAAAAAGAACAAAAATTCTCATAATTCCACCTTTTTTTTCTTAATTTTAGCAAAAAATTTAGATATCTTTGTTAACAAAACCATCAAGAATAAAAAATTCCACTTTCCATCGACTCTTTTTCAAAGGTAGCTGCGTATATTTTTTTGGCAAAGATACTTTATGCCCTTTGGCACACTCTATTATCACTTGTGTAAGATTCCCATCCAAAGGATAGAGCAGTACCAGATCATGAGAGCTCTTGTAAAAAAGAGCCACATCAAAATCGGAGCGATAGATTGCTACTCCATCTTTGGCAAAAACCTCTTTGAATTTTTGGCCAAAAATCTTTTCTACAATTAATCGATAATCCCTATCAAAATCGTATCTAGGCGGCAGATCGTCTATCTCTACATAAATCTTTTGGCCATTTGGCAGCTCAACAAGATCTCGCTCTATTTGTAAAGCATCCACCATATCCGACTCTCTCTCCAACACTTTCACTGGCCACTCTTGCGCACATTTTTTAGTATGGAGCCTAAGTTTTCCTCCTTCTAGTTTTATCAATACAGGATCGGAGTGCAGCGAAAACCACACCAGCAAAGCCACCAGCGCCAAAAAAAGAAGTAATCCAATTTTCATAGTCATCCTTTAAAGTTCGCTAAGCTACAATTATATACTTTTTTCTAAGGATCGATCGTGGCATTAGCTCTTAAATACCGACCTAAACGTTTTGAAGATCTTATCGGCCAAGATGCCATAAGCCAAACTCTTAGACTAGCCCTCAAGACCAAAAATCTCTCCCACGCCTACCTCTTTAGTGGTCTACGGGGCAGCGGTAAAACCAGCACGGCTAGAATCTTGAGCAAATGCCTCATCTGTGACGAGGGACCAACCCCTACTCCATGCGAGCGATGCGACAACTGCAAAGCAGCCAACGAAGGACGCCACATCGATATCATCGAGATGGATGCGGCCAGCAATAGAAAGATTGATGACATCCGAGAGTTGATTGAGCAGACAAAGTATAAACCATCCAGCGCCAGATACAAGATTTTTATCATCGATGAGGTGCATATGCTTACAAAAGAGGCTTTTAACGCTTTGCTCAAAACCCTCGAAGAGCCGCCAGAATATGTCAAATTCATCCTCGCTACCACCGATCCTTTGAAACTGCCGCCTACAATCCTTAGCCGTACCCAACATTTTCGCTTTAAAAAGATCTCCCAACATGATATCGTACACCACCTTGAATTTATTCTCAATAAAGAAAGAGTCCCTTTTGAACCCCAAGCGTTACAGATATTGGCCAGAAGCGGCGGCGGAAGCCTCAGAGATACCCTTACGCTCCTTGACCAAGCTATCGTTTTTTCCAAAGGATATGTGGATATCCAAAGCGTAACAAAAATGCTTGGTCTTGTCGATCCCCAAAGGATTGAAGAGCTTTTTGAGCTTATCTTGTCCAAAGATAAAGAGAGCTTGATACAAATTGTCCAAGAGCTGCAAGAGTATGAAGCAAGGATGATCTTGGATGAGATGATAGCCTATCTTAAAGAGCAGCTCTTTTTGAAAAATCCAAAATTTTCCACCTTGTTGTATGAAAGATTTTTTAAAATTCTTAGCGACGCCAAAAGCCTCCTTTTTTTTAGCGGCGACGATGAATTCGTTTTAACCATTACGCTTCTTAAACTCCTAGAAGCTACTAAAGTGAAAGAGATAGAGGAGCTTATAGCCCAATTTGAAGAACAAATCCCCACACATCCTATCCAACCATCTGTTTCCAAACCAGAGCCCACGCCTCCCAAGCCTTCCCCTCAATATCCCAAAGAGGCCAAAAAATCTTTTGCCACACTCATCGATAGGCTTTATAAAAGAAGTTATGAGCTAGGAGAGTGTTTTGAAAAGAGTGTGGAATTTGTAGAGTTTCGCGACGGAGTACTTCGATGGATCAGTACGCCTCCACCCGAATGTAAAGAAAAACTCAAACACTCCTACTCCACCATTCGCCATCTTGTCCAAGAGATTTTTGGCATCGATACCAAAATCCAAAAGGTGGATCCGCCAAAAAAGTGTGAGGAGGCCACCTCTATGATCGAGGAGGCGGAGTTTGGCAGCTGTATACAGCAAGAAGCGGGGCTTAATGCCCCACAACCTCAAAGCGATATCCTCAACGAACCCTTAGTTCAAAAGGCCAAGGAGCTCTTCAAGGCTAAAAGAGTGGTAGTTAAACCAAAAATTTAACCAAGTAGCATAGAAAGCCTCAAGCTCATTAAAAGCATTGAAATAGAAAGCTCCCGCTCAAATCTTTGATTTAGCGGGAGTAGTGCCTATTGTACACTATCTTGCTGGCTACCAATGGAATGTAATAATATGCTGTTTTTCCCCTACGGAATGTATTGTTCCTGTAAGAGTTTTATATAATTGCCCATTAACAGCAATTCTTAAAGTCCAATCGACTCCTGAGGACGTACTATTGCCACAGTTGGCGTAATAGACTACGCTTACTTGATAATCTCCATGGAGCGGACTATTTGCCCAATAGATATTTTCTGGCCTACCCATCTCAAAATTTGAACATTTATTATCTCTATCCAATTTTCCGCCAGATCGCGCGCTTGTATGGGCATAATAGATCTCCTCACCTCTAGGATCAACAACATGAAGATCTAAATCGACATGTTTATGCCATGTCAAGGTAAACTGAAGCTTTCCAACGCCTACCGAAGTATCTTGGTGCGGAGCATAACAAGGCGGTATAGTAAAACTTGTCTCACGATGCCAACATCCATGGCTCTCATTTGCCAACTCATCTGTTGGAGTCGTATATGAGTTGACTGCTCCTGAACTAGCCGCTACTATCGTATCTCTCCCTTTAGAAACTTTAATTGTTCTAGGAATATCGCACCAATATAGATCAAACTTTGGAATGTAGTCTGGATCGTAATTGTTAAATTCTGCCCTTGTAAAAAATTCGATAAAGCGATAGGTTCCTGCTGGAAGTCTATATTTTTTACCATTAGGGTCGACCAATCCATTATAGGCCGGTCTATCCATATAGACTCCTTCTTTTGATGTAAAATACCAAGCGTTGGCCTCATTTGGATCTTCTAGATTATATGCTTCAATACATACCCCATAACTTATTTTAATAGGCAAATATTGACTAAAAACATGCCCTATACCTGTCCAAAAGGTATCCGCACCTCTTACTGTAATTTTACCTACCTTTTGATCCCAATCATTCCAACCAAACATATCCCACGTACCTAACGTATAATAAGAAAAATGTCGAATTGAGGCGACAACTTTTCTTTTTGCCATATCTAAAGATGAAGCGACCAATTTCCATCTATTGTGCTCTTGATCCCATGTAATAATTCCTACCACTCTATCCATATCCACATCTTGGGGAACGGGTAAAGACAATGTAGGAGGAAAATTAAAATGAAATCCCTCAGGTCCTAGCTGATATATTGGTCCGGCTATATGAAGATGTTGTGGAAGCGCTGGCGCGTTAGAGGGCAGGGATGATACTTTTTCTATGCTAATCACCATCTCCCCAGGCGCACCATTTGACTTAGGAGGGATTGTACCACTTGAAATCAAAATTTGAGCACCGTTTGTAAGCGATACAACCCCTTCGTCTCGTGTACTAAGAAGTCCAGAAGCTTTTTTTGTCCCTGAAAAGTGTTTACCAGATTGAGATTGTCCACTACTTTGAGAAGAAGATGTACCACCACTGCTCCATGTAGAAGATGATGAAGAAAATCCCATTCCTCCACTACTTGATAAACCCCCTCCCATATTGCATTGGAGCGAATAGTTTCCAGTATACGCGAATGTAGCCATAATGTCATTGGAGTTATTGCTTTGCGTCTGCGTCCCCGGCAAAGGTAAGAGTGAGGAGCTTTGGTTTTGATTTGGCACATCAAAACTTGTTAACACTATGTCTGGGAGTGGATCACCCCATCCGTCACAATTTAGATCTAAATAAACAAAATCCCCTTGTGGGGAGGAGCCTATTAATTTAAACAGATACACGTTATTAGGCGTTAGAGCCATATAAATCCACGAAAAGTTCGTCTGCGGATCCAGGGGAAAGCCTAAGTAGATAAAAAAGCCGCTAACATTATCTAAGTCTAAATCTTGAGGAATATTTGCTATCTCTTTCCATCCAAAAGCATCATTGGGACTTGGCGGATTACCAAGTAGCTGATAGATCTTATAATTGCCCAAATCTATATAGATCCAGTCGCTTCGCTGAAGAACACCATCATGATTAAAATCGTACTGATAAAAGACGCCATTTACTTTAAAAGGTTTGGATGTGACATATTTGGTCAAACAATCAAGATAATTTTGATCGATACTACACGCCCAACTGATCACTATACTAAAGAGGAGCATACAAAGCTTTTTCATAGGAGATCCTTTATCGTTTCTTAGGGCCCTACTTTTAGTATGCTCCTTTTTATCTTAAATTTTAATTAGAAAGAAACAAACAAAAAAAATATAGCAATTTAAACTCTAATTAATTTAATAATATTTTTAACTTGATTTTTCCCTCTACACTCCTCTTTGCAAAACTCCACGATCTTGCCGTGAAACCTAGCATATATTTGGGATAAGGGCAGCTCTTTGCCATAGAGTTCATAAATTTTGTCTAGATTTTCGATAAGTGCATCACTCAAAAATTCTTGCAGCTCATCGTAGCTCTCAAATTCATACCCAAAGGCCCTAAGAATCCTTGCCGTATAGGCATCCACCACTAAAAAGTCTTTATAGCAAGCGTAGTTGAGGATACTATCGGCACTCTCTGGCCCAATGCCTTTTTGGCCAAGCAGCCAGCTACGAGAGGGTTTAGCCTTGAAAGCTTCGAAGCTGCCATACTCTTTGAGCATATTTTGGCAAAGCTTGATAAGCCGTGTGGCTTTGGTATTGTAAAATCCTGTCGGTTTGATGAGGTTTGCTAAAACTTTCCAGTCACTCTGGGCGATCGCTTCGGGGGATAGGAGACCCTGCTTTTTTAGATTTTTTAGCGCCTCTTCCACCTTCTCCCATTTGGTGTTTTGGGTCAGCACCGCTCCTACTACTACCTCAAACGTCCCACTGTTGGGCCACCAATAAGGATCACGCTCTTGTTTAAGATATCCCAACCCTTTCAAAGCGGCCAAAAGCTCAAATCCGTTCACTCTTTGCGTCCTTCTTGCACGATCTGCCATCCCTCATCGTCGTACGCTTTGATCTTGTATGCCCTTTTGCATCGCCCCTCACTAAACTCAAAAACTACCATCTGCAAAATCGACTTACATTTCTCAGGCACGTCAAATCTACCGGGCAGTCCTGTAAGAAACCTTTGGATCGGTACTTTCGCATCCATCCCGATCACATTGTCTCTACATCCACTCAGCCCCACATCCGTTACATACCCGGCCCCCTCGTCAATAACTAGATCATCCGTTCCTATATGGGTATGGGTACCCACCTGGGCGCTGATGCGCTCTTTGAGCATCAAAAACATCGCCCGCTTCTCACTGGTGGCCTCGGCGTGGAAATCAACCAAAATTGTACGCACCCCCTCGCTACGCAGTATATCTACGATCTTGTTGGCGGCGATGAAAGGATTGTCCACCATCGGCATAGTAAAGTAGCCCATCACGTTCACCACCGCCAGCGGTTCTTTGGCTACCTCTACGATCTTATATCCTCGTCCGGGTACGCCTTGAGGATAGTTGATGGGTCGAAGCAGCGGCATCTCCTCTAACATCTCAAAAATCTCGCTTTTGTCCCACGTATGATTTCCTCCAGTCATCAAATCAATCCCGGCACTAAAGAGCTCTTTGGCATTTTTTGGGGTTAGACCAAAGCCGTGGCTGGCGTTTTCATAATTGGCCACTACAAAATCGAGCCCCTCTTTGGCTCTGATATCCTTAAGATACCGAGTAATCATCCTTCGCCCGGGTTTGCCTACGATATCACCGATAAATCCTACTTTCATTACTTTTCCCTCAAAAATTTCAAAAGTGTATGTAAAATGTCGTCATCATCTTTACTTGGAGCTTTGAGCCGCTCTTTTTTCTCTCCCCAATCAACCATAATATTTTGACCAACGCTCGAAATCCTTCTAATTCCTTGTTTGGTAGCCAAAAGCTTGATATGCACCAGATCCAAAAAATTTTTGGTGGGCTGATCGAGTCTGCCGTATCGATCGCTGATCTCCTCTTCAATAGCGGCGATCTCCTCAGCGCTTTTGACATTGGCCAGTTTTCTATAAAGCTCTAGTTTGAGTCTATCTTCGCTTACCAACTCTTTGGAGATATAGGCGTTGACACCAAGTTTTAGCTCCACCTCCGACTCTTCTTCTATCTCCCCTTTGGTCAGCTTGGTAATGGCATCTTCAAGCATTTTGAGGTACAGGCTATAGCCGATATTTTTGATATGGCCGCTTTGCTGGGCTCCAATGATATTACCCCCGCCCCTAATCTCCAAATCATAAAAGGCCAGTGCCGCCCCGCTGCCAAGATAAGAGTTGGATTCGAGGGCTATGAGACGCTTTTTGGCCTCTTCGCTCAAGGCGTTTTTGTCTTCAACCAGATAGTAGCAATACCCCTCTTTGCCACCTCGTCCTACCCGACCTCTTAGCTGATGCAAGTCGGCGATACCGAAGCGATCGGCCCCTTCAACGATGATGGTGTTAACATTTGGCATATGGATACCGCTCTCGACAATGGAGGTAGAGAGCAAGATGTCATACTCTTTGTTGGCAAATCGCAGCAGCTCCTTTTCCGTAGTAGCGGCTGGGATTTTGGAGTGGAGTACGAGCACTC
>JALWCE010000064.1 GCA_027036935.1 Nitratiruptor sp.
GGCTTACTACCATCAGTAATTTTTTTAGAGTGGATAAAATTATTTGATAATCCTCTTTTTGGTTAGAGGAATGTAACGTTTCACTGGTTTGAAAGATGTTAATATCACGCTATTCCAAAAGGTTTAAGTTTTGTTTTAACCTAATGGAAATATAATGAGTATGAATGCGGGAGTGCCCGAAAAATGGCACATAATCGCATATGAATTTATCCATAAGGAGAAATAATGAAGAGGTTGTTGCAGGCCATTGTGGTCTTGGCATTGATCGCGGGCGGCGCTTGGGCCAAAGAGCAGTTGACGATCAGTGCGAAAGAGGCATACAAGCTAATTGGCAAGCCCGGGGTGATGTTTGTCGATGGGGATAGCGAGACGGCCTTTGAAAACGGTCATATCCGAGGTTCTGTGGATATGTTCGCGCACCATTTGCATCACTCCGATATTATGGGTAGGATGCATTGTTCGCCTTTGTGGCAGTGTCCAAAAGAGGCTGAGCACTATATCGGTGCCCACGGGATCGATAACAATACGATGGTCATCGCATACGACAACTGGAGAGGACCAAACGCTACTGGTGTCTTGGCCTTTTTCAAAAGCTATGGGCACAAAAAGGTCTATGTACTCGATGGGGGGGTAGATGCTATTAAAGCTCTTGATCCGAATCAAAAAAAGTATGATCAGCTCAAAGCAGAAGCTAGGAAAATAAAAAAAGCATACAAAAAGGCAAAAAAAGCCGGTGATATGGAAGAGTATAAAAAGCTCAAGGCGCAATATAAAGAGTTGAAAAAGAAAATGGCCGAGCTCTCTAAAAAACTTATCATCCAACGAGGTATCAAAAAAGTAGATCTTGGCAATGGACATTATGCCTATCTTTGCCCAGAGAGCGAAGCAAAAATTACGCCAAAAGAGTATAAAATCGATCCAAAAAATATCGACCTAAGCTGGGTTGCCGGCAAAGATGAGGTCTACCATGCTGTTCAAGATAGACTCAAAAACGGCGATAAAAGTAAATTTGTGGTTATTGATACGCGAAGTATGATTGAGATCATCGGCCAAAGAAAGATGGACCATGTGGCTCGCGGCGGACATGTGCCTACCTCTAAATTTATCGAATGGAAACAAATTACAGATTTTAAACGACACAAAAGTTTTCGTCCAAAAGCTGAACTTGAGCAGCTTTTCAAAAAATTTGGTATCACCAAAGACAAAACTATCTACGCCTACTGCCAAGTGGGTACTGGACGGGGCTCTGATATCATTACAGCGCTGAAGCTCCTTGGATATCCCAATGCAAAAGTATATAGCGGTAGCTGGGATGAGTGGGGCAACGATATGAATTTACCTATTAGACGATAAGGAGTGGGTCGTATGAGTACAGTCAACAATCAAAGACGAGATTTTCTCAAGATTTCTGGAGCAACTGCGGCGCTCGTGGCCAGCAGTGGAAGCCTCTTTGCCAAAACTGAGGTGATGAAGGTAGAAAACGGCAAACACAACTATCCAAACACTACCTACACCGAGCAGATGTATCGAAATGAGTTTGGCTTTACATATGGTAAAAAAGAGGAGCACGGCTACGCCTACCACTGCGTCAACTGCCAAGGTAACTGTGCATGGGAAGTGTGGGGCAACAACGGGGTAGTCACACGAGAAAACCAAAGCGCCAGATACCCTAGAATCAACCCAAAAGTGCCAGACTTCAACCCTCGTGGATGTAACAAAGGTATCCAGCACTCCCAAGTGATGTACGAAAAGGACCGAATCCTCTATCCTATGAAACGAGTGGGCAAAAGAGGTGAGGGAAAATGGAAACGAATCAGCTGGGATGAAGCGGCTCAAATCGTAGCACAAAAGATCTTTGATACGATGACAGATCCCAAAAAAGGACCTGGACGCATTATGGTGCACGCCGGTACAGGTCTGTTGACCGAGGGTCGACGTGGATCGGTTCTTAGGTTTTCTACTCAGTTAGGAGCCTATCGTATCTATCCGGCCTCTTACTTAGGGGATATGTTTACCGGTAGCGCTGTAGCCTATGGCGAGGGAAACATTGGGTGTACGTATGATTTTATGTATCAAGTCGATACGGCAGTATTTTGGGGCGGTAACCCAAACGTTTCACGAATTCCTGACGCCCACTTTGTATGGGAAGGAAAGTACAACGGCGCAAAAGTAATCGTCATCACTCCAGAGTTTAACGGAAGTGCCAAATCAGCAGATCTTTGGATCCCGATCAAACCCGGTACCGACCAGTTCTTGGCCATGAGCGTGATGTATGAGATCCTCAAAAACAAATGGTATAAACCGGGCTTTATGAAGATCTATACAGACTTGCCTTTCCTCGTACGCACAGACAACCAAAAGCTGCTTCGCAGAAGTGATCTTGAAGAGCCAAAAAACGAAGAGGAAAAAGAGAAGTTTGAAGGCCAGCTCTATACGATGAACAAAAAGACCGGTAAAATCGCTTTGATGCCCGGAACCGAAGGAAGCGAAGAGAAGACTTTGGATCTAAGAGATCTTGATATCGATCCAGAGCTAGAGGGTGAATGGGAAGTAACGCTCAAAGACGGCAGTAAAGTCAAAGTGACTACCGTTTTTGAAATCTTCAAGAAAAACGTAGAGCAGTTTCCGCCAGAGAAGACCCAAGAGATTACAGGCGTACATCCTGATACCGTGCGCATGCTTGCCAAAGAGATCGCTTTGCCAAAAGTGGTAGAGATCACTACTGGATTTAGTCTCAACAAATACCACAACGGTATTCTCAATGTCTGGAATATCGCATCTATTTGTGGTTTGACCGGTCGCCTTGGACCATACGGCTCCCTCAATACAGAAAACGAATTTAGCCTCAGCGGTCTTGGAGCACTAAGCGGATTTGGAGGCAAGTATAAGCCACGATTTGGTTCTGGATTTGTGGGTGAATTTGTCTTTGGTGACGGGATGAAAACATTCAAAGAGTACTTCAAAGACGAGGATGTCAAACGAGCCACTGATGGGAAAGTGAGCAAAGAGGAGTATGTCAAGATCGTCGAAGAGGCACTCAAAAACGGAGAGGAGGGCAAGCCAAGAGAAGAGGAGGAGCTCTATTACAAACCTTGGTGGACGCCTGAAGTGGCTATCATCGTCGCTGACTCCAAATTTAGACGAAATAAAGGGAGCGAATATAGAAAAGCTTTCTTGAAAAAGACCAAATTTTTCTGTTATGTGGACTATCGTATGAGCGAAGCTGCGATGTATGCAGATCTTTTGTTGCCAGCAAAATCTCACTATGAAGTGTATGACTTACGAACGAGTCCCGGATACCATAGGTTTACCAACCTCGCTCAACCAATTGCCAATATGAAGCCAGTAGGCGAAGCTAAAGATGAGTGGAGTATGTTCGCATTTTTGGCCAAAAAACTTGAAGAGTATGCCAACAAACCCGGCAATAAAGAGAAAGCCAAAGTACCCGATAGCAAAAAATACGCAAGAACCGGCTATAGAGATCTGGCCAACTTCTATAAAGAGTACACCAACACCGACGAAGAGTCCGAAGCTGCGATGGAGCCATATCTTGGTACGGACAAACTAGCAGTTGAGGCCGCTTTGGAAAAATGTGAGCAGTATCAGCCTTGGACTATGGAGAAGATGTACGCAGCCGGAGGATTTTTGCAGCTTAATGAAAAAGCGGCTAAACTCTCGCCTTTGTATGCGGATAGACCATATAGTTCTGGTGAATTTACGCTCTTTAAGTTTGAGCCATTTGAGACACTCAGCGGTCGACAGACATTTTATGTAGATCATCCGACTTATCTCAAGCTTGTCAACGGTACTAACTATGCTCTTAAACCATTGGCACCACAAAACAAGAAAAATCCATTTATGCTTATGACTCCACACGCCAGATGGTCTATCCACTCCAACTGGAAAACCAGCCGAACATTGCAGCGACTTCAAAGAGGGGTGCCATACGTAGCGGTTAATAGAAAGATCGCCGAAATGAAAGGTATCAAAGACGGCGATACTATCCGTATTTTCAACGAGCTTGGAGAATTTTACGCTATGGCCAAAGTAAGCTCTTCGGTAGCTCCAGATACTTTGGTGATGGAGCATGGTTGGGAGCCGTATCAGTATCTTTTCAACAAAGGGCACAACGAGTGTGTACCTATGTCGCTCAACCTACTCGAACTTGCCGATGGATGGGGACACCTCAAATTTGGCGGTCTTTGGGATGGTAACCAGTATGCGTACGACGGCGCAGTGGATATAGAAAAATCAACGAAGTTTACATACTAAGAGGAGAGTGGAATGTCTAAAAGACAATTAGCGATGGTAATGGATCTGAACAAATGTATCGGATGCCAAACCTGTACGGTCGCTTGTAAAACCCAGTGGACCAATAGAAACGGTCGTGAGTATATGTACTGGAACAATGTAGAGACCTATCCAGGAACCGGTTATCCTAAAAACTGGATGGAGTTAGGCGGCGGTTTTGATGCCGCTGGCGATTTGCAGCCTGGTATTATTCCAAACATTGAGGCAGACTATGGAGTGCCTTGGGATTACAATTACGACTCTTTAGCCGAGCAAGATCTCATTGATGGCAAACCAGAGGCTGGATGGCATCCAGACCAGTCTCCTACATGGGGACCAAACTGGGACGAGGATGAAGGGACCGGTACTTTCCCAATGGACAACTACTTTTTCTATCTGCCTCGTATCTGTAATCACTGCTCCAATCCAGGGTGTTTGAGCGCTTGTCCAAGGGATGCCATTTTCAAGCGAGAGGAAGATGGAGTCGTGCTTGTAGATTTGGATCGATGCCAAGGATATAGATTTTGTATCGCTGGATGTCCATATAAAAAGATCTACTTCAACCCAAAAATCAGCAAAAGCGAAAAGTGTATCCTCTGTTTCCCACGGATCGAACAAGGACTCCCGCCAGCTTGTGCCCAAAGTTGTGTAGGACGGATTCGTTTCGTTGGATTTTTGGATGACGAGGAGAGCCAAGTGTATAAACTGGTGCATAAGTATAAAGTGGCTCTGCCGCTTCGACCAGATTATGGAACACAGCCAAACGTCTACTATGTCCCACCAGTAGATACTCCGCCAAAATTTGACGAAAATGGCAAAGTGATCGAAGGAAGCGATCGGATCCCTATGGAAGAGCTTGAAAAACTTTTTGGGCCTGCCGTACATGAAGCGATCAAAACGATCAAAGCAGAGCGAGAAAAGAGAAAGAAAACAGGTAAATCTGAGCTTATGGATATCTTGATCGCCTATCAACATAAAGATATGTTTAGACTCGATCACAACTACTATGCGGATGTGGCGAAGAAAAAAGGTATGCAGCCGCTGCCGTTAGTGGATGAGCGATATGTTGCAGGAAAATTTACAAAACCATCTTCAATATCCCATTTTAAGGTGCACGCATGAGAAGAGTAGTACAATTTGCAGCAATCCTTAGTCTGGCTGCCTCGGCGGTTATGGCCGGTACCGTTATCGATGCGGTGAAAGTCAAGAGTCTTAAGGGTTTAAAGTGTGGCACGAATCTAATCAAGAAAAATGCCAAATTCTATAAAGTAGAGGTCTATCCCCAGACCACTTTGCATATGAACGACAAAAAAGCCAACGAAATCAACAAAAACGCTAAAGGCAAAGTGATAGAGGTGGCGGCCTTGACAGATGGCAAGCAAATCGCCATTTTGATGCGATGGCCAGATAAAAGTAAAGATATCTTTAGTGGTTATAAAAGTGATATCTATCCAGACGGATACGCCGTACAATTTGCATCAGATGCGAGCAATCCCCAAAAGCTTCCATATATAGGAATGGGAAGCGACGGGCGGCCCGTGGCTATTTATTTGCGAAAAGCGTATGATATCGTCTATGAGCCAAACGGATATGGAGATGTGGCTCATCAGGTCAATCCGCACAATACCAACTACTTTGGTAAAGAGCTTAAAAAGTTTGAAAAAGAGGTGAAAAAAGAGGGCCTCAAAACGTACCAAAGAGCCTTTGTGAGCGAGGGCTTTCGCAGTATGACCGAGATCAAGGACAACTCCGTCAACTACCGCACCGATATGCACTATGTGGATAAAAAGGGTATGTGGGGCGGTATGGTCGTGCGACCTTTAAAGGACGACTATGCCAAACCCGCAAAAGGTGAGTATGCCATCGCCGTAGCGGTATGGGACGGTAAGGAGCTCCACCGAGACGGCCTAAAAAGACTCTCTAGCTGGTTGGCGGTGCGGCTGCCGGGTGCAAGCAACAAAGAGCTAGAAAAAGTGGTAACCCAAAAAGTCACAGGCGACGTGGCCAATGGTAAAAAGCAGTTTGAGGCAAACTGTGCCAGCTGTCACAACAACAGAGATTTTCACAACGCTCCCCTTTATATGGCGCCAGATTTGAGCAACATCGGCGGTCAGGCCACGGCTGCCTATATCAAAGAGTCGATTCTCGATCCAAATGCGGTAGTGGTACCCGGCTACAATAGAAACGCCCATCCAAATTTTAGCTGGTATACCGTAGATAAAAAGGGCCATCGTACATCTACCATGCCGCCGTTTAACTTTTTGGATGAAAAAACTATCAACGATATCGTGGCCTATCTGCAGACACAAAAAGCGGAGGTTGAAAAATGAAAAAACTGACACTGATCGCACTGAGTCTTCTTGGCGCTACGGCGCTGATGGCCGGTGGCGGAGAATTTGAGAAAAAGGGATTTTTGACTACTAAATGGTGTGCCCAAAATGACCTTTTTGCCGATTGTCGGCTCGAATCCTATCACTGCGGAAGCGAGGGGTGTTATAGACACTGGCTGCCTGGTGAGCCTGAGAAGCGTCAAATGGTGCTCTACGTACACGATGAGGGCAAAGTCTACTATGTCAAGCCAGCCGGTGTGAATGTGGCTGAGCTTATCGAAAAGGGTGCGAATCGAAATGAAGTAACGCTCATTGGAACTTTGGAGAGTGATGGCAAAACTATCGATGTTAAAGAGTTTAAAGCGCCTCCTCCACCCAAAAAGTCTTTCTTCAAAGGCTGCCTCTAAGCTTTTTCGCCCTTTTGGGCGAATTAGTCTATTTGTATGTTTGTTTTTTAATCTGCTCTATACTAACATACCAATACACTAAAATAAGAGGATAGTCCATTGGATAATAAAGCACGAGCTTTTGTCTACGCCTTTTTATCAAGAATGTTTGAAAAGGAGCTCGGCCACAAGGAGATCAAAGATCTTCGCTCCAATCCAGAGCTCTTGGAGACGATAGGTAAAGAGGCTAAAGAGTATATGCTCCAAGAGGATGTGGCCAAAATCGAAGAGGAGCTCAATATCGATTTTAATTCCCTTTTTGTGATCAATTCCCAGCCGGTAGAATCTTTGGTAGTGGATAGCACGGGAGAGATTTTGGTGGGTCTGCAAAATCCTGTAATGTTTTTTTACTTTGAAAATGGTTATGAACTCGATATGAACAAGACAGAGATCCTAGCGCCCGACCATCTCTCCATAGAATTTGCCTTTATGCAAAATCTAGCCTATAGAAGCGAGACCAAACAGGCGCAAAAATTTCTCAAAGAGCATCTATTGCTATGGGTTGTACCCTATCTTGTGGCGATGCAAAAGCAGGCACAAACCCCTTTTTACAAAGATTTGTGTGATTTTACCAACGATTTTTTATTACATGAGTACGAAACTTTGAAGCAGGAGCATACCCTTGATAGAGTATAGGCAAAAAGGAGAGCTCCTTGAGCTCGATCTTTTGAGATGTTTGCGGACGGACTATTTTCATAATAACTGCCAAGAGTGTGTGCAGATCTGTCCCAAAGAGGCCTTTTTGTTTGATCGCTCGAGACTCACCCTAAATTTTGATCGATGTACCAATTGTGGGGTATGTCTTGGGGTGTGTCCAACTGAGGCTTTGAGTCTGGAGTTTTTCGATCCAAACGAGTATATACTCCAGCAAAACGAGCCAGAAGTTGTGCTTTCGTGTAAAAAAGATATTCCCTGCTTGAGTGTCTTTGATAGCCAGCATCTAGCGACATTGCTACTTCGAGAAGAGAAAGTAGCCTGTGATCTGAGCCACTGTGAGGAGTGCGAGCTAAATCCTGATGGTAAGACTTTGGCCTCTATTCGTAAGAGGATGGAAGAGGCCCAGCGTTTCGTCCAAGAGATGGGAGTAGAGAAGAAGTTTGAGGAGACCAGCTTTGAAGAGAGTAGACGAGGATTTTTCAAAGCACTTTTTAAAAGTGCCAAGCAACTTAGCCAAGAGAGCCTCAAGACCCAGACTCAGGCCATCGATAGGGTCCCAACAAAACAGGTGCTACTCAAAAACAGCCTTAAGTCTCAAATCTCTCAAATTCTCAACACTACCCTTACTACAGACTACTCCTTTTTGGCCAACAAGGCGATCGATGAGCAGTGTACCAACTGCGGTGATTGCGTGCAGTTTTGTCCAACGAATGCGCTCTTTTTTGCTAAAGATGGGACGGCGATATGGTTCATTGCCGGCAAATGTATCGATTGCGATATTTGCAACGACATCTGCAAGCCCCAAGCCATCAGCGACAAGGAACGTATCGATCTGGTCGCTTGGTGTTTCGATAGAGGCGAGGAGCTGATAGAGCATAGATTTGAAATGTGTCAGGAGTGCCGTATCCCTTTCCCTTATAAAGGAGGGGAGATGATATGCGATCGGTGCAAAAGTTTTGTCCAAGATTTTGGCGATATTTTCAAGCTTGCAAGCGAAGAGGATTGACATAAATCAATGACATTTTTGTGACACACCCGCTACGATTAGGAGTAAATTTATCTTAATTGGAGGGTGTGATGGAATTAATTCCCCAAAATGCGCAAAAAGTGGCCGTTGACGGGGCTACTGTGGATTTTTACAAGTTTGAAAAAGATGGAGTGACCTACTACGCTTTTGATACTTCTCGGTGTGGTCCCCCTGAGCCTATGGTCAATGCGATGGCAGGCCTAAAGCTTGTCACTTCTCCAAATGTCAAACTCATCATGATTAACCATAAAATGCCTATGGGACTGCTCAACAAAATAGAGCAAAACTACGATATCCAAAAAGAGGAGCTCCCAGACGGAAGAGTCAAGCTCATCTTTAGCTATAAACCCGGCAAAAGCGAAGAGGCGAACCTGAGCGACAGCAGCTGTAGCGGCTAAGCAAGGAGGGGAGGGTGTTTCAGATATCCAAGGAGTTCGCTCCGCCATTTCGCCTTATAGCCCCCTTTTTTATCGCTGGGGTGGCTTTTTATCTTATTAGTTTTATCGCACTACTTTTTTATACCCCACATTTTTCCTATATCGAGCTCAGTATTGCTGGCTGGGTGCATCTGTTTATGGTGGGGTATGTGATGATGATCATCTTTGGGGCGATGGCTCAGCTAGTACCTGTGGTGCTGGAGACTGGCCACTTTAGCGTGGATTGGTACTATGTGATCTTTCCTATATTGTTAGTAGGCGTTATAGGATTGGTGCTTGGTTTTTGGTTTGATCCGATATTGTTAAGTTTCGGAGGACTTTTGGTATTGGTGGCCATGGTGATCTTTGCGGTGGATGTCTTTTTGACCATCGCCAAGACCACGCTCGACTCTCCTACCGTCAAAGCGGTGAAGCTCTCCAATCTCTTTTTACTTTTTGGGATACTTAGCGGCTTTGCCATGGCTTTGACGCTGAGTGGTTTTATGGGTATAGAAGTGGAGGATTTTTTGGTAGCCCACGTCTGGGCTGTGGTGGGCGGCTATGTGCTGATGACGATTTACGGCATCACGCTGGTGCTGTTGCCTATGTTTGGATTGGCCCACGGCTTTGACCAAAAGCCTATTGAGCGGGCTATTTTGATGCTTAGTATAGCTGTAGCCTTAGTCTATTTTGGTAGCATCGTAGATATCGAACTTATGGTATGGTTGGGTGAGCTTTTGGGATTTGTAAGTGTGGGATTGTATCTGTATCAGATATATTTGATCTATCAAAAGCGGGTACGCAAGGAGTTTGATATCTGGTATCGCTCTATGCTCTTTGGCTATATCTCTTTTATTGTGGCGGTTTTGTTGGGAGCGGTTTGGTATGTAGTCAAAAGTGAGGCTTTATTGCACGCAGCTCTTTGGGCGCTTTTTGTTTTTTTTGCTTTTTTGATCAACGGCCATCTGTACAAAATCATCCCTTTTTTGGTCTGGTTTCATCGTTTCAGCGATCTTGTGGGCAAGCAGCGCGTGCCGATGCTGCACGAGATGTATCCCAAAAAGTAAAAAGAGATTGGAGAGCTTCACCGCTTTGACGGTAGGAGAGTCGAGCGTGGTC
>JALWCE010000065.1 GCA_027036935.1 Nitratiruptor sp.
AGCTATCGGTATGCAAAAGACGAAGCTACACGAGATAGTGGCGGCAAAGCTTTTGGGGCTCTTCCCAAAGAGTGCTACGGGAGTGATCTACGCGCTTGCCATAACTACGGCGGCTTTGAGTGCTTTTTTGTCCAATACCACGGTGACTATCATGATGATGCCCATCGCTCTGTTTTTGAGTGACAATCCCAAGCTCAAAGTCCGCTATCTTTTGGCCACGGCCTATGGTGCCAGTATCGGTGGGATCTTCACGCCTATTGGCACGCCACCCAACATTATCTTGCTTGGATTTTTGGAGGATTGGCATCTTGAGGCTCCCACATTTTTGGAGTGGATGTTTTTGACGGCTCCTGTGGTAGGGGCGATGATTCTCTTTGTGCCTTGGTTTTTGTCACGAGGAGTCAAAGATGAGCCGGTGGAGTGCAATGTAGAAGATGTGGTATGTCTCACGCCACAGCAGCGCCGTCTTGCATGGCTTTTAGGCATTTTGGTGCTTTTGCTCCTACTCAATGCGATCCTTCGTCCGCTTCTTGGTTGGGCTTTTGACGAAAAACTGCTACTTTTAGGCTTTGGACTGGCACTCTTTTTGCCAAATATGCAGATTTTAGAGTGGGAAGATACCAGGGAGCTTCCTTATGAGGTGGTCTTTTTATTTGGGGCAGGATTTGCTATCGCTTCAGCCTTTATCAAAAGTGGTTTAGCCTCTGCTCTAGCTGGATATTTTGGGGCTTTTGCCGGGCTGCCTCTTTTTGCACTGCTCTTTTTGGTGGCTCTGTTCGTCTCTTTTGCCACAGAAATTACCAGTAACACCGCTTTGACCTCCATCGTGTTGCCTATATTTTATGAATTTGCCAAGAGCCACCATCTGCCAGAGCAGATCATTCTTTTTACCGCTACGATCGCCGCAAGCTATGCCTTTATGCTCCCCATCGCTACGCCGCCAAACGCCATTATCATGTCCAGTCGCCTCATCAAAATTAAAGAGATGGCCAAAGTGGGTTTTGTGGTGGATCTGGTGGGCGTGGCTATCGTATCCTTGGTAGCGATCCTTTTTTGGAGCCATTTCTTTGAATAGCCTAGAGGCCCTGGAGGCAAAGATAGGGACAAAAGTCTACCACAAAGGGGATCTCTCCCTTTTGCAACGGCCAAAAGTCTCTATTGTTGGAGCCAGACGAGCCGGTGACTATGCCAAGCGCACCACCTATCAGCTGGCCAATGCATTGGCTAGAAGAGGGTGCGTAGTAGTCAGTGGTGGGGCTATGGGAATCGATGCGATGGCGCACCGAGGGGCTGGAGCGGCCAACACCATCGTCGTGGTGGCCAGCGGGATCGATATTCGCTATCCCGCCGTCAACAAAGAGCTTCTTGCCTCCATCGAGCGAGAGGGTCTGGTACTTAGCCGCTTCGAGGAGGGTTTTCGTCCGACAAAATGGAGCTTTGTAGTGCGCAATGAGATGGTAGTGGCGTTGGGGGAAGTGCTTGTAGTGAGCGAAGCGGATATAAAGAGTGGTTCGATGCGAAGCGTGGAGTATGCTGTGAATATGGGCAAACCGATCTTTGTGCTGCCTCATAGGCTGGGAGAGAGCGAAGGGACTCAGAGGCTGCTTCAAGAGGGCAAAGCCCAGGCGATCTGGGATATCGAAGCTTTTGCCGATCGTTTTGGCCAGAGTAAACCACTAGACGGGTTTGAGGCCTACTTGCGCTCCAATCCTAGCTATGAAGAGGCTGTGCAAAAGTTTGGCCAAAAAATTTTAGAGCTTGAGCTTATGGGAACGATTGTCGTCAAAGGGGCCAAAATCTACTATCAAGGAGAGTGATGCAAAGGATACCGCTAGGGCAGTATGCCAAAAGGATGCGAATGAGTCGGGCACAGGTAATCAAAAAGATCCTCTCGGGCGAACTGAGGGCCGAAGAGGTGATGGAAAATGGCAAGAAAGTGCGCTATATTTTGATCGACTCCAAAGAGCTGCCGCAAGTACAGAGCCGATGTGAGGAGATATTGGACAAGATGGGGATAAGGGCCGATTTGATCTTTCAAGAGGATGAGGAATGCTTCGCTCTTGTGGATGATCGGCTGCTTCGTATCAAAAAGAGTGGAGCCAAATGGCTAGAACCTCTCCAAAGGAGAGCAAGTGAACGCTAAAAAATTTTTCTTTTTTTTCATTACTTTGGTCCTGCTCCTTTTTGCGTGGCGACTTCTGCCCTTTTTGGAGTTGCGTATTGCCTCCAAACCAAAGCCTATTACCCCCCGTGGGGCTTTGATGGATATCGAACGTACCAATATCGAGATTTTTGAGCACTCAAAAGATAGCGTGGTCTATATCTCTACATTGCAGCGGGTGATCGATTATTGGAGTATGAGTGTGACCGATATCCCTAAAGGAACGGGAAGCGGTTTTGTCTGGGATAAGTTTGGCCATATCGTCACTAACTACCATGTGATTCGAGGAGCCAGTGAAGCGGTGGTGACGCTCAGCAACGGCTTAGGTTATAAAGCGACTTTGGTAGGTACGGATCCAAGTCACGATTTGGCCGTACTCAAAATCGCTCCTGTACCCGGAGTAATGAAGCCGGTAATCATCGGGGATAGCTCCCAGCTCAAGGTTGGCCAGATAGTCTATGCCATCGGCAATCCCTTTGGTCTGGACTGGACTATGACGATGGGGATCATCTCCGCACTGGATCGGGTGATAGACGAACGAGGCGGAGCAAAAATACATCACGCCATACAGACCGATGCGCCAATCAATCCGGGTAATTCAGGAGGTCCTCTTATCGATAGTGCGGGACGAGTCATTGGGGTCAATACGGCAATTTATAGCCCAAGTGGCGCCAGTGCGGGGATAGGATTTGCCATCCCTATCAATCTGGTCAACAGAGTGGTCAGCTCCATCATCGCTTATGGGCGCTATGTGCCTCCATCTCTTGGGATTGAGAGTGACGATAGAGTCAATAGGCTATTGGCTAAACGTTTTGGCATCCATGGGGTGGCAATTTTACGTGTTTTGCCAAACTCACCGGCAGCAGCGGCGAGTCTGCAGCCCACGCTCATCTATCCCGACGGCTCTGTGGAATTTGGTGATATAATAGTATCGGTAGATGGAAAGAAAGTAGAGAGCTTCCAAGAGCTCCAAGAGCTTGTGCAGCGGCACAAGCATGGAGACAGCATCGATCTTGGGATCTTGCGCCAAGGGAAGCTTCGACACATAAAAGTTACGTTGCCCTAAGGAGGTAGTATGCTAAAGGATCTGATCTACTTTGGTATAGGGAGTGCTCTCTTGGCCAAAGAGAAAGTAGAAGAGGAGCTCCAAAAGCTAGTAGAAAAAGGGAAGCTGAGCAAAGAGGATGTGAAAAAAATCGTCGAAGAGGCGAAGAAAAAGGGCGAGGAGGAGGAAAAAAGAGCCAAACGAGAGCTCAAAAAACTCCTCAAAGAGGTGATCGAAGAGGCCGGATGCGCCACCAAAAAAGATATCCAAGAGCTCAAAAAACTCCTTGAAAAGTAGCTACTCGCCAAAGAGGATCGCCAAGATCTTCTTGCTACTTTTATCACTCTATCTACTGATCAAGAAAAAGGACTCCTTTTTGGGTTACCACCCGATGGGGCCACGGCAATTACGAGCTACGATCGTGGAGCTGGGACCCAGCTTCATCAAGCTCGCCCAAGTCCTAGCAACAAGAGCTGATTTTTTTGATGAAGAGTATTTAGAAGAGCTCAAAACCCTCCACGACGAGCTACCGCCCATGAGCCAGGAGGAGTTTGAGCAAGTCTTTGCAAAGGCATTTCCTCACAATCCATTCGAGCGCTTCGATCCCAATCCTATCGCCAGCGCCTCCATCGGCCAAGTCCACGTCGCCTATCTGGAGGGAGAGAAAGTGGCGGTGAAGCTGCGGCGACTGGGAATAGAAAAAAGAGTGCGAAGCGATATCAAAATCTTACGAGCCTACAACGCTCTGTTTCGCCCCCTCTTTAGCGAATACACCAAAAACTCCATCGAAGCGGTGATCAACGAGTTTGCTGATATGATCGTGCAAGAGGTGGATTTGACCAAAGAGCTCAACAACCTCGTCAAATTCTCCCGCACCTACGCCCACTGCCAGGTCCGCTTCCCAAAGCCATATCCAAAGCTTTGCAGCCACGACGCTTTGGTGATGAGCTTCATGGAGGGGGTGCGTTTTGACGACAAGGAGGCTTTGGAGGAGCTGGGGATCGATTTTCGTCCGGTACTGGAGCGGCTCATCGACTTTTATGCCGAACAGATGCTGGTAGTGGGCTTTTTCCATGCCGATCCCCATCCGGGTAATCTGCTGGTGGACAAAGAGGGCAATCTCATCTTGCTCGACTATGGTATGGTCAAGCGAATAGATGCCGACACGAGACGATCGATCATCTTGATGATCAAGGCGGCATATGAAAAGGACTACGATCTCTATATCACCAGTGCCAAGCACTTAGGCGTCATCGCCTACGAGGCTCCAAAAAGTGCGATGGCCGAGCTGGTGGAGGATATGTTCGAAATCTTTAGCGACGAGAGCCTGAGCGCTTTGAATATGCAGCGCTTGGCTTTTGAGCTGCTTGAGTCGATGCGGGAGCTGCCGTTTAAACTGCCTCAAGAGGCGATTTATATCCTAAGAGTGAGCGCCATCATTGAAGGGCTGGGTACTACCTATATCGAAAACTTCAACGGCGTCAAGGATATCCTGCCGGTACTACAAAAGAATATCCCAAGAGCGCTAGGCTATAAGTCAACGATCTTTGAACTGGTGCTCGATGAACTTAAAGAGAGCCCCTATGTGGCTAGAGATTTCAAAACCACGATCAAAAAGGCCAGCAGCGGCGATCTGGAGGTGCAGATGTCGCTGCTACAGCTGGAGTGGCTCAAAAAGGAGGCCAAGGAGTATCTGCGTCCCTTGGTGTTGAGTTTTTCGCTGATGCTCTTTGCCATTTTACTGGGTATTCTTGGCTACAAGGAGCTGGCAATCGTGCTATTTTTGATTGCTTTTTTAAGGATTGTAGCTCAGTTATAAATTAAAGGATCAAATATGCAATCTAAAAGAATTTATCCGTCTTGGGAAGAAATTGAGAATTTTAGAAATCCTTTAACTGAGGGTGAATTATATTTAGCGCGATATCTGGATAAGTATTTACCTCACGAATGGGAAATATACGTACAACCATATATGAATGGCGATAGACCAGATATAGTAATATTAAATCCAAATGTAGGATTGATGATTTTTGAAGTAAAAGATTGGAATTTGAATTTATATAAAAAAGAATATAAAAAAGAGAAAAGGCAAGAAAAAAATAACGGAAATAACGGAAAAAAAAGAATTGAATATATTGAATATTCTGTTTATAATAAACATCAAGGATGGCAGCGAATTAGAAACCCTGTTCATCAAGTTGAAAGATACAGACAAAATCTTTTATTATATCTTCCAAAATTAGCTGAAAAAATTGATGAAGATAAAAGAAGAATAGCTACAATTAAAATTGGCTTATATTTTCATAATGCTACGACTTCTGATGCTAGAGAATTTATAGATTATAAATTTTGTACCGTCATAGGAAAAGATTCTCTTTCATCAAAAAATATTGAGTCTGTTGTTCCAGATGTTTATCGCTCTAAAAGTCATTTTATGAAAAGAGATTGGGCAGAAGAAATTCGATTTTGGTTAAAACCCCCATATCACTCTGTAGAGCAAGGCCAAAAAATTATTTTGACAAAAGAACAAAAAAGACATATTGTACCCGCACCCAAACAGCATCAAAGATTAAGAGGAGTTGCTGGTAGTGGTAAAACTCTTGTAATTGCACAAAGAGCAGCAAATTTGGCTTCACAAGGAAAAAAAGTGCTTATACTGACATTTAATATTACTTTATGGCACTATATTAAAGATATTGTTCAAAGAGCTAGATATGGATTTCACTGGGAACAGATAGAATTTAATCATTTTCATGGTTTTTGTAAAAATTATATTGATGAAAATGAATGTAAATGGCCAGAAAATTCAAATGATAAAAAAAATTTTTTTGATGTTACAATACCTGATATGATTATTAACTTAATGAAAAAAGGTGTAAATAAAAAAAATAGAAAATATGATGCTATTTTGATAGATGAGGGACAAGATTTTACAAAAAAATATTACGAAATGCTATGTTTATTTTTAACTGATAATGATGAAATTTTATTGGTTGCTGATGAAAATCAAAACATATACTGTAGAGAATTGGGATGGCTGGAAAATATGAAAGGAACAAAATTTAGAGGAAGATGGAGAGAATTAAAGGAGAGCTATAGATTACCCTTACCTATATTGCGACAAGCTAACAAATTTGCTGAGTTGTTTCTTCCAAAAATCGGTTTAATTCCTGAAATGATTAATCATAGTTTATTTGATCCAAGATTAATATGGAGAAATGTTAAAGATTTTAGTGAAAGTAAAGAAAAGATTTTTATAGCTTTTAAGTGGTTAACAAAAAAATATAATATACATCCTTCTGATATAGTTATTTTGGTTTCAACAAATGAAGAAGGCCGGGAACTAAAGAAATTTTTCGAAGATAGACATTTTGAAATAAATGATGTCTTTGAAGAGAAAGATGGTTCCAAGAAAAATAAGTACTCTTTTTGGATGGGAGATAGCCGTGTTAAGATGAGTACCATACATAGTTTTAAAGGATGGGAATTACTTAATGTGATCATCCTCACACCCGAGAATGAGAATTATCCGAATATTGATTATTTAATGTATGTAGCAATAACAAGGACGAGAGAAAATCTTATTGTATTCAATCGATTGAAGAGATACGAAAAATATGGCCAAGATTGGTAATAAATGATAATTTTTAGAAATGTAAAAGCTACTTTCGGGTAGCTTTTACATCATAGATTTGAAGCTCTCGATCGCTTTTTTGGCCTTGTCCACTGTGGTTTTGGCATCGATAGTGAAGCGTAGCTCCACATCGTTCCAGGTCTTGCCCTGGTGCTTGTTGAAGCAGGCTTTGGCTATGCTAGAGAGGGCTTTGGAAGCACCAAAATCGAAAAGATCGATCACACCTTTGGCACGGATTACACCATCTTTTTTCATGTAAAAAAATGGAATGGTCTTGGTCACGCCATTGAGGGTGATGGCCACATCGAGGGTTTTCTCTTTGACCGCTACGATTTTGGCTTTGATATCACCTTTGAGGCGGCTAAAAAAGAAGCTGTCCAGCGTCTTGTCGCGCCCTGGATTTTTGGTGTTCACGCTGTGTTTGTTGATGAGCACTTCGGCGCCCTCGAGGCAGTTTTTGCCTTTGACGAAAGTCATTTTGTCAAATGTCCCTTTGACACCAAGCTTCAAGGGCGTCTTGAAGGCTGTCCATTGCAGGCTCTGCAGCTGGCACTCGGCCAGTGCAAAGATCGATAAAGCCGCCAATAGTACAATTTTTTTCATGATCACTCCCATCTATATTTGGTTAGAGGCATTTTGGGGTCGTTGGCCCACTCTTTCATACTGGCATCGTAGAGCTTCGCTCCCTCAAATCCCAAGATCCGATGAAGCACGAACCAGTTCATACTGGTTTCCAGCCCGCCTGTGCAATATGTTATGACACTTTTGTTTGGATCCAGCCCAAGTCCGTCGACTAACATCTCCTTTAAGACTCCTTTTGGTTTGAAGGTGCCGTCATCGCGGAAGCTGTATTTCCAAAAGTAGCTCGTGGCTTTGGGGATATGGCCGGCTCTGGCGAGGACTTTTTGCTTTTTGGCTCCAAAGTAGTAGACTGCCGGTCTGGCATCTATCATACGCACTTTGCCGATATTTTCATAGACCCCTTTTTTATCGATCACGAGGGCAGGGTTTATATGTACCACGTAGTGGCTGGGTGAAGGGCTAGGAGTTTGAGTAGAAAGAGGCAGGCCCTCTTTTTTCCACTTCCTTAGACCACCATCTAGCAGTGCACTATTTTTTAACCTATGTAGCTCCAGAGCCCAGGCTATATAGCTGGTCTTGAGAGTGTCTTTGCCGCTGTGGTGGGCGTAGATGACTATCTCTTTTTTCTCGTCGATCCCCAGATTTCGTAGAAGTTCTTGGATCTTTTGGGGTGGTTTGATTAAAAGATAGTTGCCGTGGTGCTCTCGCCACTGGCCAATAGGAGCATTGATAGCTCCTGGGATATGGCCTTTGGCATAGGCTTTTGGCTGGGAGACATCGAGGATCACGAGATTTTTGTCATGGAGATGTTTGGTCAACCATTGGGTGGACACTACCGGCTCTATGGCGAAGGTGAGGGTAGTGGCTAATGCAATTAATGCAAATTTTCTCATTTTGGCTCCTTGAGTTTGAACTGATCGATGAACTCTTCGATATCTTCATAGAGCGCTTGGAGATCCTCCTCATGCTCCACTTCGTCAGCCAGGATTTGGCTGACGATATCGTAGGTGACAATATCCTTGCCCTGGGTCATTTGGGCTATACGGCTATAGACGTCGATGGCGCACTGCTCGCCCTTGATGGCCTGCTCCAGTACTGCCAGTACATTGGGATTGGTAGGGGCTTCATAGACGCAGTTGGCTAGATCGAACCACTCTTTGGGATGCAGTATCGGCGTGCCGCCCAGCTGTAAGATACGATCGGCTACCATATTGGCGTGGCGCAGCTCGTCTTGGGCGTGCTGATTGAGCTCGGCCACTACGCCATCTTTCATTATGCCCTTGACCACTTTGGCTTCGATGAAGTACTGGTAATAGGCCAGCCACTCGTCCGCATAAGCTTTGTTAAGTAGTTTGATCACCTCCTCCACTTCTATGCTGTGGATGATGCTGATACCTTTTTTGGCCATTGTTTTCTCCTTTGGAAAATTATTTTCTTTAAAAAACCATTATAATTGAATGATATTAAGCGCTTATTAATCATCTTCGCAAATCGAATCGATCCAGATCCATCACTTTCGTCCAGGCTTTGACGAAATCTTTGATAAATTTCTCCTTATTGTCATCTTGGGCGTAGAACTCCGATTGGGCACGTAACTCAGAGTGTGCGCCAAAGATGAGATCGACTCTCGTGGCTCGCCAGCGAAGCTCACCATTGGCACGATCATACCCAAAAAAGAGATTCTCATCCTCTTCGCTCATCTCCCAGCGCACGCTCATATTGAGAAGGTTAACGAAAAAGTCGTTCGTAAGCACCCCAGGGCGATCGGTGAAGACTCCAAGTTCGCTCTTTTTGTAATTCGCTCCAAGTACACGCAGGCCTCCTATGAGCACCGTCATTTCTGGAACGCTGAGGTTTAGCAGCTGTGCGCGATCGAGCAGCATCAGCTCGGCTGGGATCTTACACTCGGGTGCTTTGTAGTTACGAAATCCATCGGCTATGGGGTGCAAGAACTCGAAACTTTGCACATCTGTTTGCTCCTGTGTGGCATCCACACGACCCGGATGGAAAGGCACTTCATAGCTGTAACCGGCCGCCTCGATAGCCTTTTGGATAGCTGCGTTACCGCCAAGGACGATGAGATCGGCGATGCTGGCGTGTCTGGAGGAAGCGTCGTTGAACTCTTCTTGGATCGCTTCTATTGCTTCGAGCACTTTGGATAGACGATCTGGTTCATTCACTTCCCAGCTTCGTTGAGGCTCCAGACGGATACGAGCGCCATTGACACCACCTCGGTAATCCGATCTGCGAAAGGTGGAAGCGGCGCTCCATGCGGTGTAGATAAGATCCTCTTTTGCGATGCGCTCGAGTAGCATCGTTTTGAGTTTTTTGGCATCCTCTTCGTTGATAGGATCGAAGTTTCGCTGTGGTAATGGATCTTGCCACAAAAAATCTTCATCGGTGTAGTCGCTGCCAAAGTAGCGGCTTTTTGGTCCTAAGTCTCTGTGGATCAGTTTGAACCACGCTTTGGCGAAAGCCTTTTGAAACTCATCGGGATTTCGCAAGAAACGCAGCGCTATCTCTTTGTATTTTGGATCGAAGCGCAGCGCCAGATCGGTAGTGAGCATGATGGGCTTGTTCTTTTTGCCGGGGATATGGGCATCCTCTACCAGATCTTGCTCCTCTATATTCGCCGGTACCCACTGCCAAGCTCCAGCTGGAGATTTCTCCAGATTCCAGTCATATTTGAACAAAAGCTCCAAAAAGCTGCTGTCCCACCTGGTAGGCCTAGGCGTCCAAGCCCCCTCTATACCACTGGTGATGGTGTCGGCTCCCTTGCCGCTGCCGTAGCTGTTTTTCCAGCCAAGACCCTGCTGTTCGATGGGGGCGGCTTCGGGCTCTGGTCCTAGGTATTTGCC
>JALWCE010000066.1 GCA_027036935.1 Nitratiruptor sp.
ATAACACTCGAAAAAATAGAAGAGATGGTGAAAAAAGAAGGGAATAAGATTTTTTATTTTGATAGAGAAAATTCCCATAAAGATTTGATGGAGTTGGTAAATTACTTTGAGCAAAGAGGGTACAGTGTCTATTTTCGTGAGGTAAAGTATGGGTTGGACGAAAACGACTATATCTATGAGGTGCATATTTTAGCATGAAAAAGCTCTACATTGAGACACTTGGGTGTGCGATGAATGTGCGCGATAGCGAGCATATCATCGCTGAACTCACCCAAAAAGAGGATTACCAGCTTACCCAAAATCTCAAAGAGGCCGATCTTATCGTGATTAATACTTGTAGTGTACGTGAAAAGCCCGTGCATAAACTCTTTAGTGAGATTGGATACTTCAATAAGGTCAAAAAGCCACAAGCAAAAATTGGAGTATGTGGCTGTACCGCCAGCCATCTGGGAGAGGAGATTATCAAAAAGGCTCCTTATGTAAGTTTTGTACTGGGGGCGAGAAACGTCTCTAAAATTACTCAAGTGATCAAAAAGGAAAAAGCGGTAGAAGTTGATATCGATTATGACGAGAGCACCTACGCCTTTAGCGAATTTCGCAGCTCTGTATACAAAGCCTTTATCAACATCTCCATCGGTTGTGATAAGAAATGTACCTTTTGCATCGTACCCAATACCAGAGGCGAGGAGATATCTATCCCGCCGGAGCTTATAGTCCAAGAAGCCAAAAAGGCGGCCAAATCCGGAGCTAAAGAGATATTTTTGCTTGGTCAAAATGTCAACAACTACGGCCGACGCTTTAGTGATGGCAAAAGGGATATTGATTTTACTGATTTGTTGAAGATGATAAGTGAGATAGAAGAGGTCAAAAGAATCCGTTTTACTTCGCCCCATCCTTTGCATATGGATGATCGTTTTTTGGAAGAGTTTGCTTCCAATCCAAAGATATGCAAGTCGATGCATATGCCTTTACAAAGTGGTAGTAGTGCGATTTTGCGGCGAATGAAACGAGGGTATACGAAAGAGTGGTTTTTGGATCGGGCGATGAAATTGCGCCAAATGGTGCCCGATGTCCATATTTCTACCGATATTATCGTAGGATTTCCCGGTGAGAGTGAAGAGGATTTTGCCCATACTTTGGACGTGGTCCAAAAGGTGGGGTTTGAGCAGATTTTTAGTTTCAAATACTCCCCAAGACCTCTTACCCCAGCTGCGGAGTACAAGGATCAGGTAGATTCTGAAGTAGCCTCTAGGAGGCTAACTCGACTTCAAGAGCTTCATATGCAAATGTTGGATGAGATGAGTCAAAAAAAAAGAGGCAAAATCTATGAGGTCTATTTTGAAGAGCTTAAGCCCGGCGGTTATGTAGCTGGTCGTAGCGACAACAATCAAATCGTAAAAGTAAAAGGGAGCGAAGAGCTTTTGGGAAAATTGGCCAATGTGCGCATTATTAAACCTGGACGTCTCGCACTTGAAGGGGAGCTTGTGTGAAGCGCAAGCTTCTAGCTCTTGTACTTCCACCCCTTGGAGCGTTGCTGATCCGTTTGCTTTACGCAACGTGTCGTAAAGAGTTCCATACCGTCTCTTTGCCAAAGGAGCCTTGTATCATAGCCTTTTGGCACGGTCGGCTTCTTATGATGCCCTATTTATATAAAAAAGTTCGAGGCTCGCATCCTATTGCGGTAATGATAAGCGAGCATTTTGACGGAGAATTGATCGCTCGTACGATCTCTTATTTTGGTCTTGAAGCCATTAGAGGCTCGAGTAAAAAAGGGGGAGCCAAAGTTTTGATTCGGGCGTTAAAAAAGATGCAAAACGGATATGACGTGGCCATCACCCCAGACGGCCCAAGAGGACCTAAGTACTCCGTGGCACCCGGTATTATTCTTTTGGCTCAAAAGAGTGGAGCCCAAATCGTCCCTTTTTTTTATGAAGCGAGCAGTTATTGGCAGTTACAGAGTTGGGATGGCTTTATTGTTCCAAAACCTTTTGCCACCCTAAAATTTTATGCGGGCACCCCTTTTAGTGTGGATGGTATGGAGATACAAGAAGCTAAAGATTATGTAAAGAAGCAGATGTTACAATACAGCAAAAACTAAAAGGATTTTGGTGGGATTAAACAATTGTATCTTTTTTGACAGCGACAATCAATTTGTCAGCAAAAAAGAACTCAAAGACAGCTCTTTTATTCATATCCCCCATGACAAATGGTATATCCAAATACCTTATAAAGTGCTTAACCAGTATAGAGCCGCACATACGGCCCAAAAAATTATATCTCCTTTGACATTTTTATACTTAATGTTCAAAAAAGAGCCCCAAGCCCACGCTTTGTATATTCTTATTCTTGATGAACATATCTATATGGTGACATTCCAAGATGAGACTCCGCTCTTTACGAAAATCTACGCTTTAGAAAGAGTGGAGGATTTAGCTTCTCTTATAGAGAGCTATTTGCACGATTTTTACGCTCAGCCAGAGAGTTTTTTTATAGAAAAGATTATCATTTTCAATTTTAAAGAGGACTGCTTTTTGTTGCCTCATGAGCTTGAAGAGCGACTTTTACTCAAAGTAGAAGTTCGTCAAGAGGGGTTGGATTTTCTTTGTGATAACAGTCAAGTGAGCCAATTTTTTTTAAATATCCCCGAAAAAGGGAAAAAACTCCATTTGAGCAACCGCTTTATCATTTTTGTTGGCGTGGGAATACTACTTTTACTAGCGGCAGCAGACATCTATTTTCGCTATACCAGCTCCCAATACTCCCAAAAGGTGCGCTCCTTGCTTCTTGCTCAATCGCAAGTGGCCAATTTTAACAATGAAGCTCAATCCAAACTTCTCTATTTTCAGAAGATGGCGCCACTTATTCGTACTATTAAAGAGCATAATGCCTATATAAGTACTCGAATTCAAAATCTTTTTGATCAAATTCCTCCCCATACCTTTTTGACTTTTGCGCAATTTTCCAAAGAGGGCGTCGAACTCAAAGGTGCTTCTTCTCAAAAAGATGAACTTCTCTCATTGGATAAGAAATTGGCCAAAACTTTTAAACATCATCGCCTCATCCTAAAAAAATCGGATGGATGGTACCGCTTTCACGGAATCTATAAAGAGATGAGCGATGAAGCCGATTAAATTAGAAGCGGATAAACAGACAATCCACTCTTTATTGTTGATGCTACTTCTTGTCTTGATCATCTATGTGGTGGCCGATTTTATTGTCTTGGAGGATATGGATCGCAATATAGCCCTAAAAAATCGATATAAAATCCAAAAGACCCTCTATGGCTATATAGCTCAGAATAAAAAGCATCTTCAAGAGGAGATGGAGCAGTATAAAGATATTTTTCACTATGAGGCGACGAAAGAGGACAAGGAGCAGATGGCTAAGCTGCTTGGAGAGTTTGGACGGGATGTGGATATAAAAGAGCTCTCTGAAAAAAAAGAGGAGGATGTACTTCAGCGACGTTACGAGGTGCATATGCTTATCGATTCTCCCAAAGCCTTTTACGATTTCGTCCAAGGACTGGATAAAGAGGGGTTGACGGCAAAGGTAGAGTGGCCTGTGCAGTTTGTAAAACGGGGTAATGAAATTGGTATGGAATTTTTTATTACTCTCTATACTCCGGGAATTGGAGCTTCTTCTTCGTCAAAAAGCCCCGAAGAGGTGGAGGAACTTTAAGTTTTCTTAAATGCTCCTTTTGTTTTTTGGAGAGTTTATAGCGAATATATGGAGCGATATACAGATGTGTATGGGTCAAGGCAAAAGCTATCTTGCCGGCAATGACCCCTTCTTGCTGGCGTATAATCTCTTCTACTTGGGCGGAGCTTAAAAGATAGCCTTTGGCCTTAAACATCTGGCGAAGTGTTCGTTTGAGCTCATATTCGCTCTTTGGCCGTTTTGCCACTATAAGTTCCTCCCTCTTCTTAAAGTTTGGATTTAAAAGTTTTTTATCTTCCAAAAGGTAGCGAAAGCTCTGTTTTATCCCTTTGCCAAAATGTTTGAGTAAGGGTTCGCTAAAGTGGTGGCGGATGAAGTTTCTCTCAAAACGCTCGTTTTGGTTACTTTCGTCTTCAAAATAGGTGATATTGTTGCGCTTCAGGTAGGCTTTGAGCTCCTCTTTGGTGACAAAGAGCAAAGGTCGTATAAGTGTATAATACTCTTTTGAGACTATCGGTTCCATCCCTACTAACTCTACAAGACCCGCCCCTTTTGTGAGCTGCATCAAAAACCATTCGAGCTGATCCCCTAAATGGTGGGCCGTGATGAGGTTGTCGTAGCCATAGCGTTGGATAATCTCTTCAAAAAAGGAGTAGCGAAAAGCTCGAGCGTTTGCTTCGATGTTGGTAGGCGGCAGATTCGTCTCTTTGAAAAAGCACTTTTTATTGTATTTTTTTGCTAGCTTTAAAGCATAGGCCACCTCCTCTTTGCTTTGGGAGCGAAGATTATAGTCTACTATGGCAATATCAAAGCGAATATCTTTTTCCATCAGAAGAAAAAAAAGAGCACTCGAGTCACCGCCAGCAGAAAAGGCCAAAAGATTTTTTTTACCCCTTAGCTTATCAAGAGCGTACAGCTCCAACAAGTCTCTCTCCTACTCGTTCATTGATGGTTACTTTGTAGAGTTTGCCGGGTTTGAGATCTTTGATCTTGCTTTGATTGATGAGGATCTCTCCGTCCACTTCTGGCGCCCAGATCTTTTTGCGAGCGCTCAGTAGTAGTTCGCTCTCTTGGCTCACCCCATCCAAGTAGGCTTCTACCTCTTTGCCCATATCCTTTTCTAAACTTTGGATCGTCTTTTGCTCTACGATCTTATCGAGGACATCCAGTCTTTGCTCTATGAGTTCTTGTGGAAGTTTTTTCTCCATCTGATATGCGGCTGTCCCCTCTTCGTCGCTGTAGGCAAAAAGGTTAACTCTATCAAAATCAAACTCTTGTAAAAAGTGTGCGAGCTCTTTGAAATCGGCCTCCTCCTCTCCGGGATGTCCGACGATGATGCTGGTACGCAAAAAGCTGTTTGGGACCTCTTTCATATGGTATAAAAGCTCTTTTGTCGTATCCGCTCCGATACCTCGGCGCATCAGCTTGAGCATCTTGGCGCTAATATGCTGAATAGGCATCTCAAAGTAGTTGACAAAAACAGAGGAGTGTGCGATAGTCTCTATCATAGTGTGGGAGGTAGTGGAGGGATAAAGGTAGAGGATACGCGCGCTTTGGATGCCGTTAATGTTTTCTACCGCTTCAATGAGCCGCACCAATCCATCTTTGACGCCTTGATCTCGCAGATAGGAGCTGCTGTCTTGAGAGACGAAAGTAAAATCCACAAAACCTTGATCTCTCAATCTCTTTATCTCTTCTACGATCGCTTCTATAGGACGGGATTGGAGCACTCCTTTAAAAGAGGGAATGGCGCAAAAACTGCACTTTTGATTACATCCCTCGCTAAGTTTTATATAGGCATGGTAGTTTGATCCGCTGACTACTCGCTCCTCCGTACCGATAAGATAGACTTGGTTGCTAAAGGCGTTTTCTCTTTTTGCCACTAGCTCATCGATTCTAGCGTAATCTCCTACCCCCGTAAAGATATCTACTTCAGGCAACTCCTTTTGAAGCTCCTCTTTGTACCGCTCGCTCAAGCATCCGGCCATCACCAAAGTAGAATCTTTTTTTCGCTGCTGGTGCAATGAAAAAATAGTTTGCAAACTCTCCTCTTTTGCCGGATTGATGAAGCCGCAGGTATTAACGATGATCAGATCCGCCTCACTTGGCTCTTGCGTCATTTGATACTCTTTGAGTCGAGCCAACATCACTTCCGTATCTATCAAATTTTTCGTACATCCCAATGAGACTACATGTAATTTTTTCATTCGATCACCACCACTTTGTTTTTACCTTCCTTTTTGGCTTTGTAGAGGGCTTTGTCTACCCGGGCAAAGATAGTATCGATCGTATCGTCTTCTCGCACGCTCGTTACGCCAAAGCTAGCTGTGGCTTTTATCTCGTCTTCTAGAGTAGAAAAGGTACGATTTTCAATGGCGCTGCGTAGACGTTCGGCTATGACTTTGGCCTCTTTGGCCGTGGCCCCGGGGACCAAGATGGCAAACTCCTCTCCCCCGATACGAGCCGGAATGTTGTTGGCCCGTAAGAAAGTTTTAAGTATCAAAGCGATCTCTTTGAGTACTTGATCGCCGGCGGTATGTCCATATTTGTCGTTGATCTGTTTGAAATTGTCCACATCGAGCAGTATCAAAGCAAATGGATAGCGCATCGTTTGATAATCGTTTATCATCTCTAGGAGCGCTCGCTCAAAACGTCGTCGATTAACAAGACCTGTAAGAAAATCTATCTCAGCTTCTGTTCTAGCGGTCATAAGCTCCCCTTGGAGTCGAATGACATCGCTGTGGTATTTCCGGATTTCGGAGGTAAGCAGTTCGTTTTCTCTTTTTAAGATCTCTAACTCTTCTAGGATTTTTTTAAGATACTTTTGAATATCTTCGGGCGCTTTGGCAGATTCCTCTGCCAGCTCCTCCTGCTGGTTTTTTAAAGAGTTGGTGTGGCCTTCTAAAGTGTTGATCACTTCGGCTAGTTTTTGTTCAATGATGTCGGCTATTTTAACCAGCTTTTTGACCATCCCTTTTTGTTTGATCTCAATATTTTCTTGGGCTTTTTCTTTGATCTCGTCGTAGGGCTCGTCATAAATCTCTTTAAAAAGTCCTAGGATTTCTAGATCGTTGAGCTCTTTATCTTTTTCGACGATATGGCAAAAGACATGAAACCAGCGCTCGTAATTTTTGGGTGTCATAACGATATTATTTTTGATCATGAAATTTATCTCTTTGCGCACGATGTTCATGATCGTTTTGATATCCTCTTTAGTTAGTGTTTCGTCTCGTTCAAGTTTGTGTTTGAGTTTGCAATATTCCTCGGACACGCTTTATCCTTTAATAGTTTTTCATAGCCATTTTGGCCTCTTTGTCCATAATCTTTCTTTTTAGTGCTTCTCGTTTATCGTGTAAGGTTTTCCCTTTGGCCAAAGCGATTTCGAGCTTGGCGATGTTTTTATGGTTAAAGTAGAGCCGCAAAGGCACAAGGGTATACCCTTTTTCGCTCGTTTTACCGATGAGTTTGGCGATCTCTTTTTTGTGTAAAAGCAGTTTTCTTGGCCGTTTTTCGTCAGGTTTGAAATGGGGATTGGCAGAGTCGAGATAGCTAATATGCATACCAAAGACATAGGGCTCACCTTTGACAAATTTGACAAAGCTCTCTTTGAGATTGACTCTACCTGCACGTATGGCTTTGACTTCGCTCCCTTGAAGTACTAGTCCCGCCTCATATTTTTCTAATATCTCAAAATCGTGATAGGCTTTTTTGTTTGTGGCTATGACTTTCATCTCTTCTTCCTAAAAAGTGAACTTCCGCTGCCGCTAAGATAGTATGTTTGGGAAAATTTTTCAAGAGTTGGACACAAATCCTTAGCGCTTTTGTACAGATCGTTAAGCTCAAGAGGGGTGAAACGATCCAAAATGGCAGCAGATGGCAGCCGCAGCAGCTCCTTGGTCAAATCGGTATCGATGGAGTCGAAATAGTGGGAGCGAAAATGGCGGTAGACCTTGGCCGTATCGCAAGCTAGGGGAAGAGTGCGCAGCTCGATATCGGGCAGTTCTTCCTCAAAGGGCTCGATTTTCTCTCCGATCCCAGTGACATTTGCGCTTGGATAGTCATAGATAAAAAAAGGGACATCGGCTCCAATTTGTGCTCCAATGGCCGCTAGCTCTTGGATGCTTAGGCCCAATCCTACCGCTTCGTTGGCCAAAAGCAAAAAGGTAGCCGCGTCGGAGCTTCCTCCTCCAAGTCCGGCACCTTGGGGGATATTCTTTTGTACTCGTACGATATGGTGGTTGAAAAAATCGATCAGTTTGGGATTTTGCGTAGCCTTTTGTAATAGATGGTAGGCTTTTGTGATGATGTTTTGCTCTAAAGGGATTTTTATCCCCTCTATCTGAAATGTTTCGCTTTTGCAATGCTCAAAACTGATAACATCGTAAAGTTTTTCATAGCGTACAAATCGTGAGGCTATGGTATGGTACTCCCCTCTTGTGCCGGTGATTTTTAAAAAAATATTGATTTTAGCGGGAGCTTTTTGTTTCATTGTTTATACCTTGGGATCTGATTGAGCAAGTATCGTACGCTTTTGTTTTGGACTTCGATGATAGCAAAAAAGTTCTCAAAAACAAGATGATACCGCCCTGGAGTCTGGTTTTGGAGATCTTGTATAAAGAGCTTCTTGCCATGCCAGATATGTTGGGGCGAGTATGTGGTGTAGTTTGGAATGGTGGCAAGATACTCAAGGGGATCGAGGGGTTTTTCTTCTTGATAGCAAAAGAGTCCTTCTTGCGTACGCTCAAGATAACTTAAGGAGCCCTCACACCCCAACGCTTTGGCAATATATTCTCCTAAGCTCCTTATGTAGGTTCCCTCGCTTACCCTTGCTTCAAAACTTACAAACGGATGACGATAAGCGAGCAGGCGAATATCATAGATATGGGACGTAACGGGCTTAAGATCGATATTCTCGCCTTTGGCCGCCGCTTTGTAGGCTCGCTTGCCATCTATCTTTTTTGCGCTAAAAAGGGGCGGGATATAAGTAAAATCTCCTTTGAAACTTTGGAGCGTTTGCTTAACTTGCTTGAGTGGAAGCGAAGCGGTATGGCGAATTTTTTCGATGCGTTCGATATCAAGACTTGGACTTTGAGCGCCCAGCCAAAGGGTGGCTCGGTAGGTTTTGGGATACTTTTTTAAAAAGCGAAAAAGCTTGGTATAGGCTCCAAAGGCGATGATGAGAGTGCCGCAGGCAAAAGGGTCAAGAGTACCAGAAAATCCAGCTTTTTTTTGGCCATATTTTCTTTTTATCCGGTTCAAAAAGGTATTAGAGGGGATAAAAGGGGGCTTGTATGCCACGAAGAGTCGGTTCATACTCTCTCCACAAAAGAGCTTAGGATATCGCGTTGTCGGCCTCCAAAATTGATGGTAAGTTTATACTCTTTCCCCTCTCTACTCATACCGATGACTCTTCCTATGCCAAAAATTTTGTGTTTAACAAGATCCCCTTTTTTAAATCCTATACTCCTTTCGATTCGCACGCTTCCCTTACAAAGTCCCGCTTCGTTTAAAAATCTGCTTCTTTGTAGGTAGGTTCTGCGACCTTTGTAAAAGCGGTTTTTCACATATGAAAGAGTGAGTCCTTTTTTGGCTCTGGTAATAGCTACATATCCTAGCCGCCTCTCCTCTTCTATATCGCATCCATCTCCCGTGAGAGGAAAAAAACCCTCTTCCATCCCAATGACGAAAAGATGCTCAAATTCTAGCCCTTTACTGGCATGTACGCTCATAATGTTGACCGCTTCACCACCTATTTGATCTTGATCGGATTGTAAAGATATTTCGGCTAAAAACTCTTCGAGGCTATTTTGGGGATTTTGTTTGATATAGTCGCGAAAGAGCCCGTAAAACTCATCTATGTTGGCTATACGCTCTGTTGCGTCGGGCATAGGGCGGTAGAAGTTTTTAAGCCCTATGCGTTCTTCAAAAATCTCTACGAAAAAGTAGGGATCTTTTTGTGCGGCGGTACGCAGATACTCTAAATCCTTTACAAATTGTAATAAAGTTTTTGCATTCTTTTTGCCAACGAGCTTGGCAAGCTCTTCTTTATCGATTTGGCTTAGGAGTTCTATAATAGCCATGCCTTTTTGATGGGCGGCTTGGGAGAGTTTTTCGTAAGAGATTTTGCCTATACCCCGTCTGGGGCGGTTGATGATGCGTTTGAGAGAGAAGTCGTCTTGAGGGTTGGCGATGATACGAAAGTAGCTAATAACATCTTTGACCTCGGCCCTCTCGTAAAAACGGATAGCGCCTACGAGTTTGAAATTGATCCTCAATCGGTTAAAGGCCTCCTCTATCGAGCGACTCAAAGCGTTGATACGAAAGAGCAGAGCGATTTGGGACGGATTTACCCCTTTTTGAATGAGTTTTTGGATGCGTCGTCCAATCTCCATAGCCTCTTCTTGCTCGTCATTAAAATGCAAGACGCTCACTGGCTCCCCTTCTTCTTTTGTGGCTTCTAGGCGTTTGCCTAAGCGGTTGCGGTTGTGGGATATGAGTTCGTTGGCCGCTTCAAGAATTTTTTTGGTGGAGCGATAATTTTTTTCCAGTTTGATCACTTGTGCGTTGGCAAAAGTTTTG
>JALWCE010000067.1 GCA_027036935.1 Nitratiruptor sp.
GTGTGGATGAGATCGAGCTGGGGACCGATAGCGACGAGGCGGCTACACTTTTTAAGGTGATCATCGAAGAGCTGATGAAAAAGGATATCAAGATCGCCATCACCACCCACCATAAACGGCTCGCTAGCCTGATGGCGGCCCATAAGAATGTGGAGCTGGTGGCTGCCATGTATGATGAGGAGCGTGGGGTTCCTACGTATGAGTTTTTGCAAGGAATTATCGGCAAGAGCTACGCTTTCGAGACGGCGAGGCGGTATGGGATACCGCTTGCGATCGTCAAGAGGGCCAAAGAGGAGTATGGCGAGGATCAGGCGAGACTCAGTGAGCTGATCGAGCGAGGAAGCGAGCTAGAAAGAGAATTGCGGCACAAAAAAGAGCAGGTGGAGCTGGAGCTATCAAAAGCCACCAAAGAGCGGATGCTGCTCGAAGATGAGCGCCACAGATTCCACGAGGAGCTACGCAGCGAAAAAGCGAAACTCCAAAAGATCTATCAAGAAGCGGTAGAAGAAGCCAAAAAGGCCCTCAAAGCCAAGGAAGAAAAAGAGGCCCACAGGCACCTCACGAAAGCCGGACAGAAGGTCAAAGAGGCGAAGATCAAGGAGAAAAAGCCAGAGCCTTTGCAGGTGGGGGATACAGTGAAGTATAGGAAAAATAGAGGTGTAATCACGGCAATCCGTGGTAAAGAGGCGATGATCGAGGTGGAGGGAGTGAAGCTAAGAGTCCCCCTCAGTGAGCTGCGACGCTCCCAGCCGATGCCCAAGAAAAAGAGCAGATCCAAAGTGAGCGTGGCCAAACCTACCAAGCTCTCGGTCAAGCTGGATCTGCATGGGCTACGAGTTGATGAGGCGCTGGAGAAGACGGATAAATTCATCAGTGATGCTTTGATGGCCGGGTTTGATGAGGTACTGATCTATCATGGAGTGGGGAGTGGTATTTTGGCCAAAGCCGTACGGGAGTTTTTGAAAAGTCACCCAAAAGTCAAGCGCTTTAGCGACGCTCCGCCACAGATGGGGGGTTTTGGAGCCACGGTGGTGGAGTTATAAAAAAATGAAAAAAGTCCTTGTGGTCTTTGGTACGCGTCCAGAGGCCATCAAAATGGCACCTCTTGTAAAAAAGCTTGAAAGACATACTATTTTTGATACCAGAGTCTGTATTACAGCTCAACATCGTCAGATGCTCGATCAAGTTTTGGAGATTTTCGATATAGAACCGGATTACGATCTCGATCTTATGAAACCTGGACAAAGCTTGTACGATATCACATCCAATGTCTTATGTGGTATGCAAAAAGTTTTGCAAGAGTTCAAACCCGATATAGTATTGGTCCATGGTGATACAACTACTACCTTTGCTGCATCGTTGGCAGCTTTTTATGAGCAAATACCGGTAGGCCATGTGGAAGCGGGTCTTAGAACAAACAATCTCTATAGCCCTTGGCCAGAAGAGGCCAATAGGCAGCTTACTGGAGTGTTGGCTACGTACCATTTCGCTCCCACACAAACAGCGAAAGAGAATCTGCTCAAAGAAAACAAAAACGAAAAAAGCATCATCGTCACAGGCAATACTGTCGTTGACGCACTTTTTCTTATCCTTGAAAAAATCAATAGCAGCGAAAAACTGCAAAAAAAGATAGTCCAAAATATCCAAACGCAAATTAACAATCCAAATTTTTCTTTTGAAAATTCAAAGTTTATTTTAGTTACAGGTCATAGAAGAGAAAACTTTGGTCAAGGCTTTATCAACATCTGTAATGCTCTTAAAACCATAGCTATGGACAATCCTGACATTCATATTATATATCCTGTCCATCTCAATCCAAATGTACAAGAGCCGGTTAAATCCTTGCTTGGTAAGGAGAAAAATATCCATTTGATCGAACCTCTTGGATATGAAGAGTTTGTTTATGTGATGAGTAAGGCTTATTGTATTTTGACTGACAGTGGAGGGATCCAAGAGGAAGCTCCAGCTTTGGGCAAACCCGTGTTGGTGATGCGAAATACTACAGAGCGGCCAGAGGCTGTGGAGGCCGGTACCGTGAAATTGGTAGGAACTGATAAGAAAAAAATTGTACAAGAGGTACAAAGATTATTTGAAGATACAAAAGAGTATGAAAAGATGAGCAAAGCGCACAATCCATATGGGGATGGGCGAGCGAGTCGGAGGATTGTAGAATTTTTAAAAGGGAAGTTGTGAAACAGAAGTTGTTTAAAGTATATGGGTTTATCAACTCTCTTAAGTATCCTCAAGAGCTTTTTGCTGTTGTAAAAAGTATGTACGGTCAAGAACTTTATGAAAATGATAAACATATACAAATGGCTGCAGATTGGCTTTTATATATGCAAAATAATGATGGTGGATATAGTAGAAAATTTAGTTTTATTAATGGACGGGATAAAAGTTATATAGAAACTACTGGATATATTGTTCCTACGCTTTTGCAATTAAAAGAAGAAAAATATAAAAATTCCGCATTAAGAGCTGGAAAATGGCTTTTGTCCGTTCAAAATAGTGATGGAAGTTTCAGTGATATAGATCATAATCAACCTTTTGTATTCGATACTGGACAGGTTTTGTTGGGATTAAATACGCTATTTGAATTTACTCAAGACAAGAGATATTATCAAGCTCTTCAAAAAGCGGCAAATTGGCTGTGTGCAGTTCAAGAGGAGGATGGCAGTTGGCAAAATTTTGCCTATAATAATCAAAAACATACCTACTATTCAAGAGTAGCGGCGGCGTTGTATAAAGCTGGAGAGCTTATGAGGGATAAACGAATCAAAGAAAAGGCCCTTAAGAATATTGAATGGGTTATATCAAATCAATCAGAAAATGGTTTTTTTGCCTATTCTTCTTTTAGGGAAGATACGCCCCCCTTTTTACATACTTTAATATATGTTCTTGAGGGTTTGCTCGATATATATGATATGACCCAAGAGCAAAGGATTTTAGATGCGGTGCTAAAGAATGCGTCAAAGTTTAAAGAGTTACAGGTAAAAAGAGATTTGCTGCTTTGTTCTCAGTATAATGAAAACTTTGATTGTGTCAATAATGAACATTGTATTACGGGGCTTGCCCAGTGGGCTGGTGTGGCGTTGAGGATATATGAGCTGACGCAAGAGGAGGAGTTTTTAAAAGTTGCGAGCTCCACACTATTGTACCTTAAGGCAAAACAGCTTAAATCCTCCTCGATGCGAGGAGGATTTAGTGCGAGTATCCCTTTTTGGGGACGATATGGGGGATTTGATTTTGTAAATTGGAGCAATAAGTTTTTTATTGATGCGATGCTTCTTCATCAAAAAATTGTGAAAAATGATAAAAGTGTGGAGAGTGGAGATTAATTGTTGAGGAGAGTTTGATGAGCAAAAATATCGCTGTGATATTGGCAGGTGGCGAGGGCAACCGCTTTAAGGCAGCTATCCCAAAGCAATTTATTAAATTAGCCGGTAAACCTGTAATAGAGTATACATTAGCCGCTTTTGAGGATCATCCTTTAATTGATGAAATTGTGGTGGTTGTGAGAAAAGATTATGAAGATAAGGTTTGGGAAATTGTTAAAAAAAATAGCTTTAATAAAGTTCAAAAAATCATACGTGGAGGGAGAGATAGATTTGACTCTACATTTTCAGCGCTTCAGAGTTTAAAAGGCTATCCTAATGATACAAAAGTTTTGTTCCATGATGCCGTACGACCATTAGTAGATGAAGAGACCATTACCAAAACAATAGACGCTTTAGATGGATATAATGCGGTAGATACGGCGATCGATGCGACAGATACGATTATAGAGATAGATGAGAATTGGATTATAAAAAATATTCCCAATAGAGCCTATATGAAACGTGGGCAAACCCCCCAAGGATTTAGATTGGGTATACTGCAAAAAGCGTATCAAAAAGCTTTAGAAAGAGGTCAAAGAGCTTTTACGTGTGATTGTGGAGTCATTGATACCATTTTACCCGAAGAGAAGATAAAAGTGGTCCGATCAAATGAGAAAAATATCAAGATCACCTATCCAATAGATCTATATGTAGCAGAAAAATATATCCAAATGGGGACAACAAAATCTTTGGAAGATGTTGATGTAAAAAGATTGATTGGAAAAAAGATAGTTATATTTGGAAATAGCCGAGGAATAGGTAAAAAGATAGAGGAGTTGGCTAGCCTTTATGGAGCGAATGTTGTGGGATGTAGTAGAAAAACAGGAGTTGATGTTTCAAATATCAAAGATGTTACAAGTTTTTTGAAAAATGTTGGTGAAGATATCGATATTATTATAAATACAGCTGCCGTGTTGGTCAAAAAGCCTTTGGAATTGATGAATTTTGAAGAAATTGATAAGGTTATCGATATCAATTACAAAGGAGCAGTCAATGTAGCCTATGCTTCTAAAACATATCTGGAAAAAACAAAAGGGATGTTGATTAATTTCACTTCTAGTTCCTATACAAGGGGTAGAGCAAATTATGCGATCTATTCATCTTCAAAAGCTGCGATTGTCAATTTGACTCAAGCATTAAGTGAGGAGTGGGACAATATAAGAGTAAATTGTGTCAATCCAGAAAGAACAAATACGCCTATGAGATTTGAAAACTTTGGTTATGAAGATCCTTCTACTCTTTTGAATGCGGAAACGGTGGCTAGAAAAACACTTAAATTGGCTTTAACACCATATAGTGGAATCATTTTAGATGTGAGAAAAGATGCAAAATAGAGTTAAAAAGCCAAAAGATTTTTTAAAAGGGGAGACTTTTATTCATACACTTTTTAGATTTGTATCTTTTCAGATTGTTACTCGTATTTTATGGAATACTAAGGTAACGCCAAATCAAGTTACGATATTTAGAACAATCTTGACCTTAGTCGCTTATCTTCTATTTCTTCAAATGGAAGCTTATCTTTTTTTGATCGGTTTTTTTCTTTTTCAAGTGGCCGAACTACTAGATAGTGTCGATGGAGATTTGGCACGGTATAAGAAGATGCACAGTAAAGTTGGCGTTTGGTTAGAAATATTTTTTGATGCGCTTTTGACACCTGTATGGAGTCTTTTTGGGTTAATGTTCGCTTATATTTCTTATACTATCGATAAAGATTGGATCTATTTTGTTCTTTGGGGGCTTATAGGGTTGAGTGCCAATTTGGAAAAAACTTTTTATATACATTTTAGAGGCATACAAAAAAAGAGTTTTTCTGATGCTTCCCATGATCATATCTATTTTGGTTTTGTTGGTCAAAGCTGGAAAAATAAAATTAAAAATTTTATAATCGTATCAAAAACGTGGGAAAATCAATGGTTACTGCTAGCCGGGCTACTCTATTTTTTATTCCATATCAATATTTTTCTTTTTATTTGGATATGGCTATTGTTACTTAATCAAATTCATTGGATAAGGCTTGCGATTAGAGGGTATAAAGATGCAAAGGATATAATTTGAAGACAGTTATTTTTGCTCCGACTTTTTTAAGAAGTAAATTTTTTTTTAATTTATATAATCAAATATTGCAAAATAAAAAGTATGAGGTGATTTTTATCACTATTAAGCAAAGTGCATTTAATTTTTTAAAAAGCAAAGGCGTTAATGTCATAAATTTAAAACATATTTCAGAAGTAGAGCTAAATGAAGATCAAAGAAATTTTTTCCAAAAAAGAATGGAACAAGCATTATTGGTGGATAAAAAAATTGGCATATTAAGTGAGAAAAAGTTAATAAGCAATTATTGGTATCTAGTAAAGCGTTTAGTTAATTTTTTTCAAAAAAATGAATGTGATAATTTTTTAATATTTAATGGTAGTGCACAATATATTGAATTTGTTGCTAAATTGGTGGGTCAATATTTTAATTGCAATAATATTTTTTTTGAAATAGGTAATTTTCCAGATAAAATTTTTGTAGACAAAAAAGGAGTAAATGCAGATTCAAGTTTAATGGAACTAGATTTAAGGAATTTTCCATGTGATTTGAATAGTTTTTTAAAATTTAAAGAAAATTATCTATTTCACAAAGAACAAGACCACTTTGTTCCTCAAGCAAAAGTTAAAGTAAATAATTTTTATAAAATTTTAGATCATGATAGATTTGAGCCTTCAGTTTTTTTTAGAGGGTGGAATTTTTTAAAAAAATTTAAAAAAGAACAAATTGTATTTGATTATCTACCAGATGAAAAGTTTCTTTTCTTTCCTTTGCAAGTCTCTTATGATTCCCAAGTTTTAAGATTTTCTGACGTAAGTTTGCTAGAAGCAATAGATATAGCAAGTGATGAAGCTAAAAAAAAAGATTTAATGTTTGTTGTAAAGCCTCATCCGGCAGAATTAAACCATAGTATTATTAATTATGCTCGAAAAAAAGGAGCTTTGATTGTAAATACAAATACATATCAGTTATTAAAAAAAGCATCTAAGATTTATACTATTAATTCGACTGTGGGACTAGAAAGTTTTTTCTATAATAAGCCTTTAACGATCCTGGGAAAAGCTTTTTATAAAAAATATCTGAACGATTCATATGAGAATAAATTGAAAGTCTTATGTAACTATATGAATAATATTTTACTTAATGGAAATTATTTTGATGAAAAAGTAAAGATAGATAAAAAGATCCTAAAATTTTTTAAATGAAAAAACTTCTCCTATCTTCATCATTTATAACTATCGTTGTTATGACATTGAATTTTATATTTAAAATTTTTTTAGCCTATAAAATATCGAAAGTAGAAATTGGTCTGTTTTATACATTTATGGATATGGTTGCTATAGGCATTATGGTTTTTTCTGGATTTAAAGACTCTTTAATTAGAGCGTTTGATAGGGCAAATTTTGAAGTGGTTGTATCATGGTATTTTCTATCTTTTTGGAGCCTTTTTTTGATAGTCTTAATAGGTGAGATACTTTATTTTACACATAATGATTTTCCATATTCCGTTATGATATTGCTTCTTTTGTTTTTCTTCAATGCTTTGATGATATTTTTATCCTATCTCAATGCAGCCTATAAAAACTATAAGATAATGTTATTCGAAAATTTAGTTGCGACAATAGGGCTTCTTTGTATATTTTTTTTATCTAGTCTGTTTATTTCAAATATATATGCTTTAGTTGTGGCGTTTATCGGTTCTTTTTTAAGCAAAATTTTATTTATATATTTTAATCTACCACAAAAGATTACCTTTCGATGGCATCGATTCAATGAAGATGTTAAAAAATTTTTAAGAGATACTGCTTTGAGTAGTAGTATGTACTTCTTTAGTGGAATTTTTATTAGTGCTAGTGGATTAATGATTTTAAAGCTCTTTGGAGATAAAATTATATTGGCTGAATATCAAGTAGTAGTAAGAAGTATCTTTTTTTCTTTGGTAGCGATCTTTGTTTTTCCTTTGAATACTTTTACTTTTCCTCAGATTTCAAAGCTTGTTTCATCTGGAATGTTCGAGGAGATTACAAGAATAGAAAAAATATTACAAAAGTATCTTTTACTCTTTTTTATTGTTCTTCTTATTGGAACTTTTTTTACAAAATATGCCATTACTTTAGTATTTCCAGCTGAATATTCACAAAGTTATGTGATGCTCAATACTCTTTTACCCCTTTTGCCTCTGCTTGCTTATACCACTTTTGCTATAAATATAGTAAAATCTTTCGATAGATTTGATCTGGCATTGGTTATACGTTTTACGGGAGCTTTATTATTTTTTATTTCAATTTATATATTCTATTTTTTGGGGTATAGTGCCAAGAGTATCGTATGGAGTCTTGATATTAGTTTTATAGCGATGTTTTTATTGTCAGTTTTTTATAAAAAGAAGTTGCTTGGATGAATATTCTTTTTATTCCTCACGTCCCAAACCTTAACGTAATCAATAGAGTATATGAATTTGCGAAAAATTCGAATAGTTACTTTTTGTATTGGGAGATGGACAATACGAGTCTAGGGCAAAAAATCAAATCTCAAATAAAATCTCTGACATTTAAACAGCATGAAAAGATCATTCAAATTCCTCTTCTTTTCAAACCCGAAAATGCATCAGTAAGATTTAATACATTAACTCTTAATAGAGTAATCGATAAATTAAATATAGATGTAGTGGTCAATGCTAACGCACTTTTATTTGATATCAAAAAGATCAAAGTTCCAGTAATTTATGACTTGGTAGACGATCATTTAGAGATAAATCCCGATATCGGTTTGAATGAAAAAAGAGTAAAAAAAATTCAAGAGGACATTCGGCATTCAAAAGGAGTTATTTGCGTTACAAAAATTTTAGAAAATAAAGTCAAAAAATTAGCTTTACATAGCCGTACGAGGACGATTGAAAATGGGCTTTATATTCAAAAATTTCAAAAGGCTAAAAGTCTTAAGAAAGAACTTGGACTTGAGGGTAAAAAGGTTTTTGGCTATATTGGCGGTATTGCAAAGTGGACGGGGATTGAACAAGCAATAAAGCAGTATCTTACGATTAAAGACGATAAAAACGCTTTTTTGGTAGTGGGCGGAGAACAAAGCTCTTTTTATAAAAGATTAGTCAAAGAGTATGGCAAGGATGTCCTATTTATAGGTCAAGTTTCTCCAGATAAAGTGGCTAACTATTTTAAAAGTATGGATATAGGGCTTATACCTTTTGAACTCAATGATTTTACTCATAACGCTTTACCGATAAAGGCTCTTGAATATGGACTATCTGGAGCCCATGTGATCTCAACCCCACTTGATGGACTTAGGGCCAAAAATTTTCCATTTGTTACCTTTTGTGAGATAAAGAAATTTGGGCAATGTATGCAAAAAGAGTATGAGAAAGCTGATTTTGATTTTGAACCATTTGAATGGAAACGTAAGGCAGAAGAACTATTAAAGTTTATTAAGGCAGGTTTGTGAAAATTTTAGTATTGCATACTTGGGGATTGGGAGATCTAATTTTAGCCACCCCTATGCTTAAGAGCTTATATAAAAGCGGCCATCAAGTTGAATTAGCCCTTTTTTCCTCTGCCAATCAAGTGATTCTTCAACAAAATACCTTTTTAGAAAATATTCATCTTGTCTCTTCCAAATGGGAACTTTTAAAATTTTTTGGCCGTTTTAATGCTTTGGTGGCGACTGCTGGGACCGATCCTAAAAAGGTGAAGATGTTGGCTAAAATACTTGGAATTAGACAAGTTTTTGCCGCTCCTCAAGAGCGGGATGTGCATCGGATTAAAATGAATCTAAAAATTGTTCAGCCATTATTGCACGTCATCGATCAAGAGCCTTATATTTATTCTCCTTCCAATCCTGCTTTAATAGCCAAATATAAAAAGAATAGAGAGAAACTGATCGGTTTTGCTGTGGGTAGCGGAAAGAAGCAAAAATTCAAAAGATGGCAAGGTTTTAAAGATCTCATAAAAAGGATGCCGGGAAAGAAACTAGTGTTTATAGGCCCCGACGAGGAGGAGTTGTATAAAGAGTATGAGAAGCTGGATGTGACAATCGTCAAAGAGCCATTGGAAAATATTCTTGCTTTGACATCCCATCTAGATCTACTTGTCGGCAATGATAATGGTTTGATGCATATAGGTTATGCTACTAGAATCAATACTGTGACAATTCATGGAATGACCAATGAAAAAGAGACTGGGGGGTATCGACAAAATAATAAGGCTATCTTTTTGGAGATGAAGTGTCGCCCCTGTTTTGATCCCTCAACTGACAAAATAGGTTGTACTACATTAGATTGTTTGAGAGATTTAAGTGTGGAGAGGGTATGGAGCGTTTGCCAAGAATTTCTATAATTATCCCTATTTTCAATGAGGAAAGATATATTAAAAAATGTTTAGATAGTATTGTTCAAAGTGATTATGATAAAGAACAGATGGAAGTTTTGCTCGTTGATGGGGGAAGTAAGGATAAAACGATACAAGTTATAAGGGAGTATCAAAAAAATTATCCTTTTTTGAAGCTTTTGCATAATCCTAAAAAAATCGTACCTGTGGCAATGAACATTGGAATAAGAAACGCTACGGGAGAGTATATTATTCGTCTTGATGCTCACTCTTCATATCCTCCAAACTATTTTTTAAAACTTATTCATTGGCATAGAAAGCTTGATGCAGATAATGTGGGAGGCGTAATTGAGACCCAAGTCAAAAGTGAGTCTCCTACTTCTCTTGCCATCAAAAATGTCTTGAGCGATCGTTTAGGAGTCGGTAGTGCCTTTCGCAGTGGTGTACATAAGATTCAAGAAGTTGATACC
>JALWCE010000068.1 GCA_027036935.1 Nitratiruptor sp.
CCTCGGTCCTCTCACCACCGGTCACCTCAAAAAGCGCCACAATCGTTTTCTCGCTACTGCCATAGTCGGGGGGCAAACTAAAAAAGTCCACATCGCCGATACAGGCAGACTCGAAGAGATTCTCACGCCACGGCGTGAGCTTTTGTTGCTGCGCAATCGCCCCGGTCTCAAAACCGACTATACCCTCATTGCCGCCAAAATGGAAGAGGGATGGGTACTTGTCAATACTAAACTCCACTCTCAAATAGCCGCCACAGCCATAGAGCAAGGCGTGCTTGGCTTCAAGCCAAAAACACTCCAAAAAGAGATTACCTTTGGCCAAAGCCGTCTCGATTTCAAGGCCGACGATACTTTCATAGAACTCAAAGGCTGTTCTTTGGTTCAAAAGGGACTTTGTCTTTTTCCAAATGCTCCAACAACTCGTGGCGTTAAACATCTCAAAGAGCTCATAAGAGTACAAGAGCAAGGCTTTGATGCAATACTTTTGATAATGGGGCTTAGAAGATGTAGATGCTTTCTTCCCCATCCCCTAAGAGATCCAAAATTCAAACAGATATTTTATGAAGCTCTGCGCAAAAAGGTCCAATTTAAAGGATTTTTTATACGAATTAACGAATATTTGGAAATAGTTTATGATGGGAAAATGGATGTATGTAGGGAAGATGAGGCGGCAAAAGCCGCCGTGAGCCAAATTAGTTAAACTCTCTTCTTGGTCTTTGTTCTCTCGGTCTTGCTTCGTTTACTTTGAGCATTCTGCCCTCAAACTCTTTTCCGTCCAGTGCTTCGATAGCGGCCTGCGCACTGTTATCATCCATCTCTACAAACCCAAATCCTCGCGGCCGTCCTGTCTCCCTGTCGGTAATAAGCTTGACTGAAGATACTTCTCCATACTGAGAAAAGAGCTCACGCACTTCCTCTTCACTTGATCTGTATGGCAGGTTGCCAACATAAATTTGCTTCATCGAATGTTCCTTTGAAAATAATGCATCCCAAATTGTGTTTGGGTGCGACCATTATAGCAGGGAAAAAGAAAAAAAGATAGAGTGAAATTCAGACTATGTTAAGTTAGAGATACATGAAAGAGTTTAAACGATGGCGCGCCCGGAGAGATTCGAACTCCCGACCTACAGAACCGCAATCTGTTGCTCTATCCAGCTGAGCTACGGGCGCAAACGTGATTGCAATTATAGCATAAATTTTTCAAATAGGGCAAAAATTTGTAGAAAGGGCACTGAGTGAATAACTTTTTAGTCTCTTTTTACAGCCTAAAATTTTTATTGATAAATAACCAAGCGAGCCTGTTATCTAGCTAGGAAGATCGTGTTTGAAACGGTTTATATATCAGCTCTTTTTCTTCTTGACTCATCCTTTTGTATTTGACCTCTTTTTTGCCACAACTACTCCCTCATAGAACTAATGAATTCTTTAAGATCTTACAAATTTTATCATGTTTTCTTAGCGTTCGGTCAGTGTCACTTCTACATGCACTAGATTTCTTATCTCTTTTTTGCTATCATTGCAACCATTTTATATTGAAAGGGGGTGATGTCAGTATGCCTGGCATCCTCGTTAGACCTGACCAGTCGTTTGAGGAAGCGTACCGCCTCTTCAAGAAGCAAGTAGATCGTAACTTGATCGTCACTGAGGCTAGGGCTCGAAGATTTTATGAAAAACCCACCGAGCGACGAAAAAAAGAGAAGATCGCGGCGCGCAAAAAAATGCTCAAACGACTCTATATGCTTCGCCGATACGAAGCGAGACTCTAAGTTTATCCCAACCTTTTTTCAGGTTGGGACACTTCTTAAGCGGCTTTTCTCTTTCTTCTATAAAGCCATATAGCTAATCCAAAAAGTATTGCCATTCCTCCGAGTACCTGTGCCCAAGCACTAAGCAGCAAATTTTTATGAAGTATACTCTTGTGCATCTTATTGTCGATATCGACTCTAGCCACGCTTGCTACATGCACCATGAGGCTTACGGCAAGATCCTTATCTGGCATCGTCTGGTGACAGCTTAGGCACACGCCTCGCCTATCGAGTTTTGATATCTCCTCTTTATCAAGGGCTCTGGAGAGATCCCAGTGGTGGCCTACGGTGACAAGCTGGGTGTAGTTCTCATCGATCACCCGACTCCAGTCAAAAGTAAGGTTTTTGACACCCGGCTTTTGGATCGTGATCTTTTTGGGGATCACTTTGCCATCGGCTGTCATGAGATCGACGATAAGGGTCTCGCCGGGATTTGCGAAGATCTTGCCCTCTCCTATGCCAAACCCCATCGTTTTGGGATTATTATGGCAGCTCGCACAGCTTCTGGCCTCCTTTTGGACGGTGTGGGAGTGCACCGGTGCCATATCGATGGCCAGCACATCTTGGCCGTTGTCTTTGGTTTTGAAGACATAGTTTTGCAGCAAGGCTTTGCCATCTTTGCCGATCACCGTAGCGCTCACCTGACATCCTGGGATCGCTGGGGCGATACGCCCCTCGCCGTTTCGCACGAGAATAGGATCTTCCCATCGTAGATAGCTTCTTGTCTCCGTCACTTTTCCATCGATCAAAAACTCTTTGAGGGTTCCTCGCTTGGCGGCATCTTGTCCATGAATATCGTGGGCGTGGGCGGCAGCGAGCCAATCTATATTCTTTTTACCCCCGCTGTAATCGATCTTGACATGGCAGCCATAGCACTGGGGCGCCCATGTGTCATGACAGGCATAACACTCCATCTGGCTCATATGCTTGCCAATTTGCACCATTGCCACCTGGGCTTCTTGGCTAAGCCTGTGCTCTTTGGCCAACTTTTTCAGAGGCTCTAAAACCAGATCCTTACCACTGGCTAGATGCACTACCACCTCATCGCCACGACGCACCACATTTGGGATCGGATTGCCACGAGCACTGAGCAGATAACCATCTTTTGGCTTATAGTAGGTCCCTTTTTTGAGATACTCGGCTAAAGTCTTGGTGGTGCCTCTTGGTTTGTTCGCAAGTTTTTGGCCAAACTCATCCCCGTAGCCCAAAGGCAGTTCCCAAGGATACTTTTTAGGTGTGCCGTGGCAGTCTTGGCACTCGATCTCCACGGGAGCTAGCGTAGTACCGGCGATTTTGCCATCACCATGCATATCGAGACTCGTATGGCAATCTTGGCAGAGCATCCCCTTTTTATAATGTACATCCTCGCTCATATGCAAATAGTGCTTGGTATGGAGCTTTGGTTGAGGATTGCCGTGTTTATCAAAAGTGGGATTGTAGGCTGTCTCCATTAGCCCTTGGTAGCTCACTCCTATACGTTTGCCCCGATTGTGACAGGTGGTGCAGGTCTCTACGGGTATGCCACTGTAGGTGAGGCCGTGGATATGTACCTTTGCCTCTCGTGTGCCTTGTATTTGATGTGTGAGCAGATGACCCGGCTCATTTTTTGGAATGGCGGGGTCCTTGCCCTCATAGTAGCCGTTATTGGAGTAGGGGATATGGCAGCTGCTGCACCCCATTCCCCGATAATCGCCTCGGCGACTTCTGCCCTTGCTGGCAGTGTGGCATCGTAGACACTCTTGACGAAGATAGGTAATGGCGGCGAGTTTGGGATTTGTAGCCACATCCTCGGCTGTGGGGGCAGGCGGGAGCTCAATCGTCTTTTTCACATAGACCTGAGGCTGCTTTTTGGATAAGCGTTGCATATACTTTTGGTAGGTGGTGCTGCCCAGGCGTTTGTGCAAATTGCCAAGATCGTAGTTGGCATATTTATGCTCCCTGATCTGCCAGCCAAAACTCCACAACGCCCCTTGGATCTTTCCTTGCTCCGTGTTCATTAGATTATTCATCTGGGTGCTCACCTGCTCTTGATGGCACATCCCGCAGCTGTTTTTGTTGATCCATGCACTCCCGGGGTCTGGATAGAACTCTTTTGGCCCCTTATGTTTTAAAAAGTAGGCGATCGTCCCCTTATGCGCCTCCTCTTTAGTAGTAGCTTTTGGATTGCCTCCATGGCAGACGATACAGCTATTGTCCGCATATCCAGCTTTTTGAGCCACTTGGGCGATTGCTTTGGCCATACCGCTATGGGGATCTCGGATATTCTCTATACCTTTATGGCACTGCAGGCAGTTGTTGGCCCATACATAGGAAAACACAAGGAGTACCAAAAGAGTTTTTTTCATTTTTCTTCCTTTTTGGCTCTACTATTTGCATTATAACAAGAAACAGGGCCAACTTGAAAAAAAGGGAGGGATTTGCTAGTTTGTCGTACAAAAAAGGAGCGTTTTGATGGAACTGACCCAAGAGATGAGTACAGTGGAGGTTAAAGGTTTTGAGGCGAAACATTACGATAGGTTGATGGATCTGATTACTTTGGGTTACTATCCTTTTTTCATTCGCAAAGCCATCAAAGATTTAGGAATACAACAGGGGGATAAAGTACTCGATATGGGTGCGGGTACGGGACGCAACGCTGTATTGATGCGCCAATTCGTACAAGAAAGGGGTGAAATCATAGGGGTTGAGATCGGTGAGGAGATGCAAGAGCAGTTTCGACGCAAAACGGCTCAATATTCCAATATTAAGCTGCTCAATCGGCGAATTGATCAGTTTTTACCTTTTAAAGAGGAGTTTGATCTCGTTTTTATCTCCTTTGTACTGCATGGCTTCATCCAGCCAAAAAGAGAGATTATCATCCAAAACGCCTACCAAGCCCTAAAGCCAAGCGGGCGCTTTGCTATTTTAGACTACGCCAATTTCGATCTAGACAAGGCTCCTTGGCCCGTGCGCCTACTCGTCCGTACAGTGGAGTGTCCCTTGGCCGAAGATTTTATTCGACGAGAAACTAAACAGATGCTCTATTCTCACGGATTTAGCGATTTTGAGGAACACTACTATTTTGGGGGGTACATACGACTCTTGCTGGCAAGAAAATAGAAAAGATTTCTCTTAAACGAGTTATAATATAAGAAAAAAAGGATGATCAATGCGCTTTACCACGCCCCTCAAGCACAACTCCATCAAATTCTTGCTCCTTGGAAGCGGGGAGCTGGGTAAAGAGGTGGCCATCGAGGCCCAAAGGCTGGGAATCGAAGTGATTGCCGTGGATCGATACGAGCACGCTCCAGCCCATCAAGTGGCCCACCGCTCCTATGTGATCGATATGAAAGACAAAGAGGAGGTGTTGGAGGTGATACTAAGAGAAAAGCCCGACTTCATCCTCCCTGAGATCGAAGCGATCGCTATCGAAGCGCTTTTTGAGGCGGAGGCTTTGGGCTTTCGGGTCATCCCAAACGCCGAGGCGGTCAACAAGACGATGAACCGCAAAAATATCCGCAAATTCGCCGCCGAGGAGCTGGGGCTCAAAACCAGTGCCTACCGCTTCGTCAAAAGCTTTGAAGAGCTTGAGGCTGCCGCTAAGGAGCTTGGCTTTCCTTGTGTCATTAAACCGGTGATGAGCTCCTCGGGCCATGGCCAAAGCGTAGCAAGAGCACCCCAGGATTTGGCCAAATCTTGGGAGATAGCCAAAGAGGCCAGAGGAGACGCGAGCGAGCTGATCGTAGAGGAGTTTGTCGATTTTGACTACGAGATCACCTTGCTGACCGCCAGAAATGAAAAGCAGACCATCTTTTGCGAGCCCATCGGCCACATCCAAAAAGATGGAGACTATATCTTTAGCTGGCAACCAATGGATATGAGCGAGCGGGCCAAACAAAAGGCCAAAGAGGTGGCCAAGACCATTACCGACGGACTTGGCGGCAGGGGAATCTTTGGGGTGGAGCTCTTTATCAAAGGAGATGAGGTCTACTTTAGCGAAGTCTCTCCAAGACCCCACGATACAGGGATGGTGACCCTCATCACCCAAAGCCAGAGCGAGTTTGCCCTACATGTGCGCTCAGTCCTTGGGCTCCCCCTTGGATTTCGCTTTTTTGCTCCTGGAGCCAGCGCGGCCTACAAAGCCAAAAAGGAGAGTGTAGTACCCGCATTCGAGGTGGATGAGAGTGTTTTTGGACCCGATAGTTTCTTAAGGATTTTTGGCAAGCCCCAGAGCCACAAAGGGCGCAGAATGGCGGTGGTCCTCACCCTTGGCAAGAGTGCCAAGGAGGCGCTGGAGCGGGCTAAAGAGCTTGTCCAAAGGATTAATGAATGAGAATTATCCAAAAGACCATAACCCTCAAGGCCCGTCCCAGAGGCTTTCATCTTGTCACCTCTGAGATTCTCTCTCATCTAGGAGAGCTCAAAAACTTTCACGCAGGGCTGTGCCACCTCTTTTTACTCCATACTAGCGCGAGTCTTTGTATCAACGAAAATGCAGACCCAAGCGTACGCCACGACTTTTTGATTTTTACCAATAAACTTGTACCCGACAACGAGCCCTACTACACCCATACCCTCGAAGGAAGCGAAGATATGTCTGCTCACATCAAAAGCAGTCTTTACGGCCAAAATCTCACTATCCCGATCAATACGGGCCAACTGGTTTTGGGCATTTGGCAAGGAATCTATCTGTGCGAACATAGAGACTTCGCCGGCAACAGAAAAATCTATGTGACGATGATGGGGGAGTAGGTCAACTACCTCCGCCTAAAGGCGGGAGCTTGGAGGTATGCTAAGCAGCCAAGTCGCTTAGCCGTAACCTTTGTGGATGGTTGACACACCCGTATCGGGTAGCATAGAGAGCCTCAAGCTCTTTATGCAGCCCTTTGCTTTTGAAGTATTTGACTAAAATATTGGCAGAGCCGTTAACATCGGCATTAAGGAGATAGCCTTGAGCAGAGCGATACAAGCCTCTTTTGATACGCTTACCGCTCCCTTGATAGTTAATTTTGCTATCGTAGATAAGCGGCATATCGTCCTTATCCAAAAAAGAGGCTTTGGAGGTGTAGCTCTCATCTTGATGAATAACTTTTATACCAAACTCTTCGCATTTGGAGGCAAGCTTTTGCTTGAATTTATAGAAAGGGATACTAACGAAGTTTTGATTGTTGGATCTGCCGATATTGATACTTTGCTTGCTACCGCTAAAGTCGCCAAGCACGATGGTAGCAATATTGTGCCTATTGGCATATTGAACAATATACTTAACGACAAGATTGAAAAAGTTATTGATGCGATTATCCCTTCCTTGACTCAAGGCTATCAGATTGTTTGTATTTTTGTATCCTTGCTTATCGTAGATAGACTGCAAAAAGGCTTTGTGCTTGTTGAAGTAGCGGTTGATGGATTTGATATAGCACCCATCGATTATAAAAGCGCCACCACTACTTGGATAGCAAGTCGCAAAGTTGTCTATACCAAAGTCTATGGCAAGATAGTCGCCATCTTTCTTTGGTTCTTGCACCTCTATCTTATAGATAAACTCTATATGCCACACTTTTCCTCCAAAGCTTGGGATAAGTCGAAGCTCTTGAAGCTTTTTGATACGCTTCATATGCTTTGGAAGCTTGAAGCGAAGCTCTTTGGTTTGAAGCCCAAACTCTTTGGCAAGAGATGGTTTGATAGAAACTACCGCATAGCCCTCTTTTATCCTTGCGCTTCTTCCTTGAATGGGAACGCTCACATAGAAAGTTTCGCCATTCTTTCTCTCTTTTTTGTAGTTTGGCAAGCCTATCTTATCGCTATATTTGCCTTGACTCTTGAGCTTCAAAAGTCCAAAGAAGCTTCTCATATCCCTATCGACAAGCCTAACGATGCTTTGGGCTATGTCGCTCAGAAGCATCTGATAGTTGGAAAAAGTTTTGACTCTATGGTAGTTCTTGACATAGTTAAGATACTCGCCGTTTTGGAAGTAGTATTGACGCGCACTATACAAAGCCTCATTATAAAGCCTTGCGCAAATAAGACTCACAGCCTTGATGGCTTCCATCTTAGATGGCTTGAGTTTGAGTCTGTTTCTTTGTGTGCGTATTGCTTCCATACGCATACTGTACTAAAATCTAACGAAAGGAGGCAAGTAGGCGTTCTCCTCCCCGCCTTGAAAAGCGGGGTCTCCGAACGCTGAAGGAATTGATGAAGATCGTAGTACTTGATGCGAAAACTTTGGGTGATAGCGATCTTGGCGTGCTTGAGCGCTTTGGGGAGGTTGTGATCTACCCCACCACTTCGCCAGATCAAACACTAAATCGGATCGAAGATGCCGATATTGTCGTCACCAACAAAGTTGTCATCGACAAGGAGCTGATGCAAAAGGCCAAAAATCTGGGGCTCATCTGCGTCGCCGCCACGGGGATGAACAACATAGACCTACAAGCCGCCAAAGAGCTTGGTATCGAGGTCAAAAATGTGGCCGGCTACTCCACCACGAGCGTGGTACAACACACCTTTGCTATGGCCTTTTATCTGATCGAGCAGCTTCGCTACTACGACGATTTCGCCAAAAGCGGCAGATGGAGCGAGTCGGGACTCTTTACCTGCATCGATCGCCCATTTTTCGAAATAGCCGGCAAAAGGTGGGGAGTCATTGGACTTGGGACTATAGGCAAGGAGGTGGCTAGAGTGGCCAGAAGCTTTGGCGCCGAGGTGGTCTACTACTCCACTAGCGGTCTTAACAGCAGCTGCGACTATGAGCGAGTGGGTCTGGAGGAGCTGCTACGAAGCTCTCATATCATCTCCATCCACGCCCCCCTAAATGATCGCACCCGCAATCTCATCGGCCAAAAAGAGCTAGGAATGATGAAAGAGCGAGGGGTGCTGCTCAATCTGGGGCGTGGCGGGATTGTGGATGAGGAGGCTTTGGCCAAAGCGATCGACGAAAAAGGCATCTACGCAGGATTGGACGTAACGGAGCATGAACCCCTGCCAAAAAATTCGCCTTTGCTGCAAGTCAAAAATAAAGAGCGCCTCCTCATCACCCCCCACATCGCTTGGACGAGCGAGGAGGCAAGAGCCAAGCTCGTAGAAGGGATTGTGAAAAATATCGAGGAGTTTTTGACTACGTCGTGATAAGCTGGTGGCGGATCTGAGTGCCACTAATCTCGATATAGCGCATCGGGTTTTGGTTGTGTACTTGAGCCGCCTTGAAAGCTCTCGTGGCAATGGCGGTGACATGGCCAATGCTGCTGACGTTGTCGATATGCTTGTGGCCAGAGAGCGTCAAGATCAGGTTGGGATAGGTAAAAAGCTGGGCGATCACCTCTTGGGCATTTTGGAGTACATACTTGTGGATATCTTTGGGATCGCTACCGCCCCAGTAGTTGAGGTAGGGGTGGTGGTCGAGGATGATGGTAGGTTTGCCAAGGTCTAAAATCTTTTTGGCAAAGGCTATGGTCTCGGGCTTGAATCGCCCCGCAGCGCTATGCTCAATAGTGCTATCAAGACCCAAAACGATATACCCCTTTTTATGCACCATCCAGTCCCCGCCACTAACGAGCATATCCTCACCAAAAAAGAGCTCTTTAAACTCTTTGGCGTCGATCTTTGGGTCTGGTTTTGGTGTGGACTCCTTATTGCCCCGCACGCAGTAGGCTGGGACTCTCATGCCATCGATGATCTCTTTGAACTTTTTGGCGTCGCTGTCACCTGGAGCGGTGTTGTTGAAGTTGTCCCCACCAAAAAGGACGAAATCGATATGGGAAAATTTGGTATTGACCACATCTTTTAGATGCTCCATCCACTCCACTGTCTGTGGCATAGAAAGATCCATATGCGAATCGGTCACATGTAAAAATCGTAAAGTCGGCTGCTCTTCTTTGGCCAAAAGTGGTAAAGAGGCTGAAAAAAGTAGAGGAAGTTTAAAAAAATCTCGTCGTAGCATAACAATCTCCCAAAGTTTTTGGAAGATTATAGCATAGACTCCGCCCAGATACCCGCGGCGCCCGAAGATGGAGGGTGCTCTGCTGCGTTCCCGCCCTGAAGCGTTGCCCTCCATCCCCGTCGCACGGGTCTGAGCGGAGCATTCAAAAGAGCAGTCTCTTCTGAGTGCTCCACTCCTCTGGCGGAGAGAGTGGGATTCGAACCCACGAAGGGCTGTTCACCCTTACACGCGTTCCAGGCGTGCGCCTTCAACCGCTCGGCCATCTCTCCTGCTGTGGCGGGGAGGGTGGGATTCGAACCCACGGTAGGCTCATCACCTACGCCGGTTTTCAAGACCGGTGCATTCAACCAGCTCTGCCACCTCCCCTTTGGAAGGATCATTGTGATGTGGAGGCGCCACC
>JALWCE010000069.1 GCA_027036935.1 Nitratiruptor sp.
TAACAGTAATCATGACGACAATCCATATGATGAAGATTTTGGGCGCGATAACTTATGGGTCGATGGCAATAAAATCGTTGGTGCTACCAATATAGACAGCTATCATCAACAAATAGATTTACAAGCAGAGAACAATGGGTATTATGCTTATAATGCATGTAAAGTGAAATTAAAAGTCCCAGGTAGAGATTATGTTGAAGTTTCAGCTGATCAGCTCGATTTTGATGTTTTAGGGTATGGAGCGTTTGTAGATATTACGGACAAGATCGATGCGATAAATCCTAACGGTGTATATACAATAGCGGATATTAAATCGCAAACCGGTATAGAAAGTGATCATGGTAACTATGCTGCATGGTCACTTGTCGTAATTTACGAGAAAGATGACGATAAGTTTAGAAATATTTCAGTGTTTGATGGTTACGTTACTGTTACAAGTAGATATACCGGTGAATTGAAAATGAGTGGATTCTTGACGAAAAAGACTCCACCGGTAACTTCGAAATTGGCATTTTTTACACTTGATGGGGATGGAGGTAAAAACTCCCTTTTGGTTGACGATCAAAAAATATCGAATGAGAACCATCCTGCCGATCGTTTTTTCAATTCGACCATAAGCAGTGAAATTGTACGAAATCCTGATTATCCAAGTGCAAGAGTCGATTTGGATTATATTGAACTGGTTGATATTTTGAGACCTTCTCAAACCAGTGCTGTTATAAAACCACGCTCTGACGGGGATCGGTATACGGGTTCATATTTCATTATGTCTGCCGAACTTCGTCAAGTCGATATATGTTATGACTATACATATGGACAAAGCGGAGCATATCGAACTGCTCCAAGTATTAAGCCGGCTGTCATAAAGGGAAGTTTTAATAGTTCTCCTATAGATGTCAAACTCTATTTTAAAAATCAGGAGAATTCAGATATATCCATAAAAAATTTGTATGTCAATATCGACCCGATTGAAGATCATACAACCTATAAAAGCGATAGCACATATGTAACACCGCCGCGTGGTCATATGACCTTTTTACCAGATAGTGAACGAGATACAGGACCTAGTCATGATAACAACATTTCGATAGGAGACTTAAGTAGTTTGGATTATTTTTATGTCTACTATTCGTTGTCACACAGTGAAGCAGATATAAATACAAAAATCAATGCTACGCTTCATTTTGACTTGGTAGTAGATATAGATGGAGAAACGATTACCTTGGGGAATTCTCAAGCGAATATCCAAACGATGGAACCATGTCAAAGTGCCAATGTGTATGAACCTGTACCCGGTTATTTCAATATTGTCCACTCTGCATATAAAAAAGATGATGCAAACTACTATTTTAATCTTCCGACACAAGTTGTTGGAAGATATTTATCAGATAAATTTCTCGTAGAGTCGATGGATCCGGATGACCTGAATAAAACGATAACAGGAGTGAAAGAGAAAAATGTTACGGTAGAGATGCTTGATGTGAGCGGTTTTCACTACTCCACAGCTACCTGTACAGATGAAAATGCTACGGTAGTCAGTACTCATTCGATTCTTGTACTCTTTGATAATGACGATACTCAGTTTACAGTTCCGCTTGATAAAGATAAAATGCAAGAGTATGGTTTTTTCGACAAAGCTGTTCAAAATGCCGCTTTTAGAATAGGTTACTATCTGGATGAAAATGCGACACAAAGGGTTTATACCTGTTCTAGAGATAACTTCGCAATACGCCCGGAGGCCTTTCATATGCACTTGGTCGATAATAATCAATCCAATGGAGTGATTTCTATTCCAGAGGGAAGTGCAACTCAAAATATTGTCGCGGGATATGAGTATAACATTGATGTCAATGCGACATATTTTGAAAGTAATGCAAGAGCACTGGGTTATACGAAAAGTTTTTCCGGTATTTCATCATCTGATAGTTATGGATTGAAGTGGGCCAGTGCGAAAAGTACTTCCGTTTGTAACGATATAAGTGATAAAAATCAAAATCTCTCTTTTATGGATGGAAATGCAACCGGTACTATCAGTATTGATCAAGTAGGAGAGTATACGCTTCTTCTTCGAGACAGAACTTGGACGTCGGTAGATTGGAATCTTTCTTATATGGCGCATCATGTTGAGGGTTATTTTAAATCCGGTAGAGATTGTAAAGAGGATTCGACAATTATCGGTAACGAAAGTGATACGGATCATATAAATGGCTGTGATATTAGTAGTGATTACTCTTCTTCATCACGCAGCTATTATGATTATCATTTAGAAATATTCCCTTATGAGTTCAAGCTTGATTTAACTAGTCATACTCCTGAAGAGGATAAAGATTTTGTTTATATGGCAAGTATACTGGACTTGAATTCGAATGATAAAAACATGTCTTACTTTTTTAAAGGAGTAATTGAGCCTATTGGGCAAAACGGTAACTCTTTGAGTAACTTTACTACTGATTGTTACGCGAAAACTCTAGATATTAACACTTCGAATGATTATAACGGTTCTAAAAAACTTGTTTACGAGCTCTATTTGCAAGATGATCCGAATGTAGAAAGTAACGGTTCAATTGATAGATATGACAGTAAAAGAGCAGTGGCGACAAAATTCTTTCCAAAAGAAAACAATGGTAGTGCTCAAATTCTTTTACGCTACAACATTGAGCGCAGTAAAAATAAGGCGCTTAATCCTGTAAAAGTAGTTTTTGGAAAACTTGATGCATCGTTTCAAACGACACCGAGTCACATGTATGCTAATTCAAGTGATATTTATAAAGTAACCGGAAAGAAAAGTTTCAATGATTCTATCTACTTTTATTATGCAAAAGCACATGTGGCAAAATCGGTCATAGAAGGAAATGAGGGTGAGGTAACGGGGCATTATGAAGTATTTTGTTATGGAACGGACGAAAATGGAAATACTTGTCATAAGGATTATTTGCAAGATGGAGAAGCCTCTAAAAATAGCGATGATCCAAGATGGTGGATTAACCCTAAGCACACCGCCTCTTATGGTAAAATGAAGGATATATCACAAAAGAGAACTCCGAGAGTCGTTAGCGTCACGAGAGAAACTATAGGTAGAGCGGAAACAATACTAGTAATAAAACCCTACACATACAA
>JALWCE010000070.1 GCA_027036935.1 Nitratiruptor sp.
GTGACGGGGTGGGCGGCGCCGAAGCTGGACGAGAAGCCGCCCAACGAACCTTAAACTATATGCTTGGCAACTTCAAAACCAGACCCCAAAGCTGGGATATCGAAAAGAGCCTCGCCACTTTTATCAAAAACATCAACGAGATCTTGTACAAAGAGTCGCTTTTGGAATTTGAGCGCCCCGAGATGCTCACGACTCTGAGCATCGTAGTGCTCCAAGGCTCCAGGCTCTATGGAGCCAATGTGGGCGATAGCCCCATCTTTTTGCTAAGAGATGGCAAACTCCAAAAACTCTCAATGGATCACACCACCGAGGAACATGGCCACATCCTTACCCAAGCGATTGGGATGAGCGAGAAGGTGGAGCCCTACTTTTTTGAAAACTTTGTAAAGGCTGGGGATCATATACTTTTGTGTAGCGACGGGCTGACGACGGTACTAGAGGAGCAAGAGATCGCCCAAAAGCTTCCTTTGGGTGCTTCCAATCTGGTCAAATACGCCAGTAAAAAAGTAGACGACAATCTACCAGACGACACGAGTGCCGTGACGATCCAGATCAAACAGACAGACCAACGAGTCCGCCTCAAACAGCAAAACCTCCCCATCCCCCAAAGCCTCTCAAAAGGCCAGGTGATCGATGGCTACCGACTGGAGCGCCCCCTCATCCAAAACGAGCGCACATGGCTCGCCACCAACAAGGGTAAAAAGTATGTACTCAAATTTCCTCCAAAAGAAGCAGTCGAGGATAGCCAGCTGCTCGATCTCTTCGTCCAAGAAGCGTGGAACGCCAAGCGGCTCAAAGCCGGATTTTTCCCAAAGGCTGTAATCCCCAAAAACAGAACACTTCGCTACTACGTGATGGAATATATCGAGGGCGACACGTTAGAAAAAAGGATCGCCAAGCATCCACTCCATATCGACCAAGCTGTAGATCTAGCCAAATTTTTGCTTCGCAGCAGCCAGTACCTGTTGGGCTTTAATCTGGTACATGGCGATATCAAGCCCCAAAATATTTTGATCACCAAACGAAGAGACAAAGAGGTCTTCAAACTCGTAGACTTTGGCTCCATCGTAGAGATCTTCTCCATAGCCTCTAGAGCCGGTACGCCCAGCTACCTGGCTCCCGAGCGTTTCGTGGGCGAGCCCATCAGCGAAAGCAGTGAGATATTTGCCATAGGCGTGACCCTCTACCAAGCCCTTACGGGCCGCTACCCCTATGGAGAGATCGAACCTTTCCAAAAGCCCACATTCAAAAAGCCAAAACCCGTAACCCACTACAACAAAAAGGTGCCTTTGTGGCTAGAATCTATCATCATGCGAGCCATCGAGCGGGACAAAAACAGACGCTACAAACACTACAGCGAGATGCTGTACGAACTAGACAATCCAAAAAAAGTTAAGCCCTATTTTGATCCTAATGCCTCATTAATTGAGCGAGAGCCCCTCAAAGTCTATAAAGCGGCTTTTGCGGTCTCAGCGGTGCTCAATTTTATTTTGATTTTGATGTTATTGGGATAAAAACATGGATAAGAGGAGAGAAAATGAGCGCGGTAGAGAGTTTTATAGAATATAAAGCAAAAACAGGGATGCAGTGTGGAAGTTATCGTATCGATCTGCCTCCTCTTAAAGAGAATCAGCAGTATAGATTCCATTTTGACGCCACCAAATGTATCGGCTGCCACTGCTGCGAGGTGGCCTGCAACGAACAAAACAACAACCCGGCCCAGATCAAGTGGCGGCGTGTAGGCGAAGTGGAGGGGGGCGAGTTTCCCAACGTACTGCAGATGTTTTTGTCCCTGAGCTGCAACCACTGCGTCGATCCGGCCTGCTTGATCGGGTGTCCTACCAACAGCTATATCAAATTGGACAACGGCATCGTCTTCCACGACGACGAGGCCTGTATCGGCTGCCAATACTGCACATGGAACTGCCCCTACGACATGCCGGTTTTCGATGAGAGCCGCCACATCGTCACCAAATGCCATATGTGCTACGATCGCATCGAAGCGGGTCAGACGCCTGCGTGTGTGCAAGCCTGTCCCGAGGGAGCCATCGAGATCGAGGTGGTCGATACCCAAAAATGGTTGGAAGAGGATATTGACAAGGAGGGTAACGCCCCCTTTTTGGTAGATGCCAGACTCACCAACTCCACTACCCGCATCACTTTGCCCAAAGAGATGCCCAAAGAGCTCCATCCAATGGACGAGGATCTCATCAAGCCGGCCCACAAGGAGTGGCCGCTGGTCTTTATGACGGTGCTCACACAAGTGAGCCTCATAGGCTTTGCGGCTCTATTTTTAGGCGATATCGCCGCACACTTTACCGATTTGCCAAAACCAAGCCCTCTTATGGCCTTTGTCATCTTCGCACTGGCCGCTATCGCTCTGCCCCTTTCGGCCTTGCATCTTGGTAGGCCTTTTAAAGCGATGAGGGCTATGAAAAATCTCAAAACCTCATGGCTCAGCCGCGAAGCGGCGGCGTTGGGGACTTTCGTGGCCGGTATGGGAGTCGTAGCCCTGCTCTATTATCTAGGAATCGACGGCTTTTTGCGTATAGCCATAGAAGCTGTAACTTTGGCTATCGGGATCTATGGCATCTACGCCCAATCGATGATCTACCGAGTCCCGGCCAAGCCTACGTGGAATCGAGTTACCACCACCTACCGATTCTTTAGCACCGGCTATATCGGCACCCTCATTTTAGCTCTTTTAGCCATCGCCCAGCATCAAATCAATGTGGCCAATATCTTGCTGGCCATCTCCATACTCCTAGGAGCCGCACAACTCTATCTTTTTTGGGAGTCTCAAAGGTTTTACGAGCGTATCGATCCAGAAGATCCCTTTGCCTACCAGATCGAGCGTTCGGCCAGACTGCTGAGAGAAAACTTCAAAAGCCTCTACGACTTTCGCAAAAGAAGCCTCCCCCTGGCGGCTCTGGCACTGCCGCTTTTGGCTATTATCGCTTTAAATGCGGGATCGATGGGTTTTGGATTTTTGTTTACCCTCTTGGCGGTGGCCTTGGCCTTTGCCAGCGAGCTTGTTGGGCGGCTGCTCTTTTACTCTAGCG
>JALWCE010000071.1 GCA_027036935.1 Nitratiruptor sp.
CCAATCCCGTGCTGCTTGAGCCTATTATGAAAGTGGAAGTGGAAGTGCCAGAAGAGTATATGGGTGATGTGATCGGCGATATTAACAGACGACGTGGACAAGTGGCCAGTATGGAAGATAGGGCTGGTAACAAGATCGTCACTGCTATGGTTCCACTTGCAGAGATGTTTGGTTACTCTACCGATCTACGCTCTTTTACTCAAGGACGAGGTACCTATTCTATGGAATTTGACCACTACGAAGAAGTGCCTAAAAACGTAGCAGAAGAGATCGTCAAAAAGCGAAATGGCTAAGGTTATCCAGACTAATATAACAGATGAAAATCTCATCAAAGAGACCCTCCAAAGGGAGGGTTTTTCTAATATTTTTACTTGGACAGATCGACAAGGTAGAAGATATCCTACCCACACCCATCCCAATTATGAGGTTCGTTGGGTAGTGGATGGAATACTCCAAATAGAGGAAAATGGAGAGATTTTAGAGCTTTATCCAGGTGATAGAATGGAGTCTCATCCCAATACTCCCCATTCCGCTTATGCCAAATCTACAGTGACGTATGTCTGTGGGTCCCGGTAGCTCAGCAGGATAGAGCGTCGGATTCCTAATCCGAAGGTCGTGGGTTCGAATCCCGCCCGGGACACCACCATTTTATTGTAGTAGAAAGTACTTGACTACTCCCCACGCACGCCTAAAGGTGGAGGATTGCGGCTTTACGCGAGGATGCTTGCAATTACAGGTCTTACTTCCCCTATACCAAGAGTCGACGCTCCGACTCTCTATTTATAGCAAAAGAGTTTCAAGGGGACAAATCCACTCTCAACTCTTTTATTACCTTAATCTGCTGAGCTAAAGCTCGGGGCTTTACGGCGTTTTTTAGTAAAGTTAGGAAGAGATGGTTCGTACGAGATTTTGGATGACTTTGGGATAGAGTTCATACTCTAATTTATGAAGTTTAGCTTCAAACTCCTCTAGACGCTCATTTTCTCTATGAAAACAGGCCTGATCGATGATTTTGCCTCCGTCAAGCTCCTCGCTCACCCAATGCACCGTTACGCCCGCTACTCTCATATCCGAAGCAAAGCTTCGCTCTATCGCTTTGGCCCCTTTAAAAAGAGGCAGGAGTGAGGGGTGAATGTTGATGGTATTATGAATCTGGGAGGTAAAAACGGGAGTGAGGATACGCATAAATCCGGCTAATACTACTAGGTGGGGGCTATACTTTTGGATACGCTCCACCAAAGCCTGATCAAAAGCTTCTCGACTCTCAAAATTGCGATGATCCAATATCTCCAAGGGAATATTGTACTTTTTGGCTCGCTCTATCCCTTTGGCTTTAGGATTGTTTGTGATGGCGGCTGCTACGAGAAGCTCCTTTTGGTGCAATTTTTGGATAATATTTTCTAGATTCGTCCCGTTACCACTAAATAAAATGACGATACGTTTCATCAATCTCTTCAGCGCTCAAAGACCTCGCCTTTTAAGGCGAGCAGAACGCCTATTTTCCTCCTTTGTTGAGTTTTTTGTATACTATGCGTACAGGAACAATACGCACGCAAAGAAACAGGCTCAGGCTCAAGCCATCGAAAATACAAGCCATTAAAGCTATGAGTCTTGTGTGTGCAAGGCTATCTCCTTAATGCCGACGTAAACGGCTCGGCAAATATTTTAGTCAAATACTTTAAAAGTAACGGGCTGTACCCGGTACGGGTGCGTCAACCATCCACAGAGGTTAAAACTAAGCGAGTGATGCGTTGAGCATACTTTCAAGCCTCCCCCTTTACAGGGAGGTAGTTGACAGTCTCCCCACTGCCTCGATAAGGTCCGTAGGACATAGGGCATAGTTGGCCACATTTACTTTATGACTAGCGATGGCATGGGCCAAAGAGCCTTGGATCGCTGCTTGGAGTGGTTCATATCCTTGGGCCAAAAGAGCTCCTATGAGGCCGGTGAGCACATCGCCGCTGCCACCTTTGGCCAAAGCGTTGGAGCCGTGGGGATTGAAAAAGGCTTGAGATTCTTGGGCGATAATGGGAGTAGCCCCTTTAAGAAGCAGTACAGCTTGAGGGAAAGTTTGGCAAAAGAGGCGCGCATAGCCCAACCGATCCTTTTGGATCTCTTCAACGCTTGCCTGAGCAATATTTGTTAGGGAGAGTAAAGAGCTAAACTCTTTTGGATGTGGCGTCAAAACGATATTGGGGCGCTGGAGGATCTTTTTAATTTTAGGCGAATAAAAAAGGTCCGCATCTACTACCATAGGTAAATCGTGGCCAAATAAAAAGCTATCAAGCTCCTCGTCGCTATACTCAACTCCCAATCCCATACCTACCGCCAAAGCCGTGGTTTTGGGAGGCAAGGAGGAAGAGTGCATCAATTCATAAGGTACGAGGATTTTTTCATGGCTCACCACGCTCACAAGTCCCGCTCCATAACGCAACGCCGCCAACGCCGCCATAATGGCTGCTCCCTCTTTTTCACCAGCCACGACACCAAGATGTCCAAAATCCCCTTTATGCACATTTACCTTATGACGGTATGGAGGCTGAAGATCCTCAATTTCCAATAACTTTATATCGCTGGGCTCTTCATAAAGAGTGCGGCTTACTCCAAGATCGGCTACCTCTATTGCACCCACATATCCTTTAGCTCCATCCATAAAGAGCGAATATTTCAATGCCCCCATTGTGACGGTTTTATTGGCTTCAAAAGCTATGGGGTTTGGATTGCCCTTTGGATCGATGCCGCTTGGGATATCACAAGCGATTTTATAGGCTTGTATTTGATTGAGCCGCTCTATCAGATGTACTACATCCTCTTTTAATCCTCGGCTTAGCCCCGTACCAAACAGAGCGTCCACCACTACATCCGCCTCGCATATAGATTCGCTCACCTCTCCCCCACAAGCGTAGAAACGATCAAGCTGCAAGCGGCACATCCGACTTTTTGCCCCATAGGGCAATAAAAGCTTCACCTCATATTCGCCCAAAAGCTCTCTGGCACAAGCGATCCCGTCGCCCCCATTATTGCCTGGACCTGCGACAATCAAGACTTTAGATGGCTTTTGGGCCCGCACTGCATCAGCTAGCGCCGCAGAGGCGTGCTCCATCAAAATATCTTCGCTCAAAGCATACAGATCATAACACTTTTGATCAAGATGGGACACATCTTTATAGAGATTTTTCATACTGCTCCCCTAGTTTTGCTGCAAATCTGCTTCTTGTATACAAAGAGAACTTTTTAAACAGCTCGCTTTGGTATTTGTTTTTGTAGTTTATTTGATAAAAATCCCGGCTAAAATCGAAACCTTTGATCTTGATCTCAAAGAGCTCACCGCTTTCTAACCGCTCTTGCACCGCTATTTTACTCACACAACTCAAACTCCCGGGCACCGAACGCAGTACGTTGATGATAGCCTCAGTGTGGCGAAGCTGCAAATAGATGTTAAGATCGGCCGCAAATTTGCCAAGCCGCTTGATAAATTCGCTTTTGGTGCCGCTTCCTTCTTCTCTAAGTACCCATTTTTTATTTACGAGCGTATCGATGTAGTACTCTTTTTTCTTGGCCAAAGCCCTATCCCCGGTAACTACTACGAGCTCATCTTTGCCCATAGGAGTCATCGTGCAGTTGAGGCACTCCAACTCTCCTTCGATATAACCGATATCCACCTCTCCGTTTTCGACCATTTTTCCAATTTCTGCGGTGTTGCCAATCTTCATCAAGATCTTTACTTCCGGATAGCGCTCCATATATTCACATACCACATTGGGTAAAATATAGTCGGCGATGGTAGTACTAGCCCCTAAAATAAGCTTGCCTTTATTCTCTTGGGACATAAATTCTGCCTCGATATCTCTTAATTTGTAGATCAGAGGTTTTATCTCGCTGTAAAAGACTCGACCCTTTTCATTAAGCACCAGCCGCTTTTGGATACGCTCAAAAAGTTTACATCCCAAAATCGACTCCAACTCTTTGAGTGACATAGAGATAGCCGATTGACTCAGACCAAACTTTTTGGCAACTTTTGTCAAATGACCAATATCGGCCACCTCCAAAAAGATCTCCATCTGTCGCAGCGTAATTCTCATGGCTTTTCTTTCAGTTTTTTTTAATATTATATAAGATTTTATTTATTTTACTAATTAAATAAAAGGGTTTATAATAACGCATTCAACTACCATCCAAAGGAGTGTCATGGCTTTTAGCAAAGAAAATATCAAGTACACACTCAACGGGATACTTTTCGTAGCCCTCTTTACTATAGCGGCTATCCAGATATCCCAAGTGAGTTTTATTAAAGCCTTGGCCATTAGCCCTCTCATTATCGGTATTGTCATCGGAATGTTTTACGCCAACACATTGCGTAGCCACATTCCAAAAGAGTGGGTGCCCGGCATTGTCTTTAGTTCCAAGCAGCTACTTCGTTTTGCCATCATTTTATACGGCTTTCGTATCACATTCCAGCAGATAGCCGAAGTGGGCCTAGCCGGACTTACTGTCTCTACTCTAATGCTCACGACCACTTTTATTCTTGGCTGGTGGCTCGGTGTGAAATTTTTTGGACTCGATCGAGATACCACCGTCTTGACCGCATCGGGATCGAGTGTATGTGGAGCGGCTGCAGTATTAGCTACCGAGCCCGTACTCAACGCCGAGCCCTACAAAAGCGCCGTAGCCGTAGGTACGGTAGTGCTATTTGGGACAATTGCGATGTTTACCTATCCTGCACTCTATAAATCGGGTATCTTGCATATGGATCCGGCAACATACGGCATCTATGTAGGCGGTACCGTCCACGAAGTGGCCCAAGTGGTAGCGGCTGGGGGAGCTGTAAGCGAAGTGGCGATGAATAATGCGGTGATTGTAAAAATGACACGGGTGATGATGATCGCTCCTTTGCTTATCATTCTTGGGATTTTGGTATCAAAAGGAGCAACTGCCGCGGCTGGGGAGAGGAAATTTAAAATTACGATCCCTTGGTTTGCTGTTTGGTTTATCGTAATGGCGGGTATCAACTCTTTTTTGATCAATATGCCCTCCATCCAACCCGTCATCCACGCCATCAACGAGTTTGACACTTTTTTGCTCACTATGGCAATGACGGCTCTTGGTATGGAGACGAGCGTAGAAAAATTTAAACAAGCTGGGGCTAAACCTGTAGCGCTGGCTGCGGTACTGGCGGTATGGCTGATGGTCGGAGGGTATTTTGTTACCAAGTGGGCGGTAGCTCTTTTTGGTGCGTGAGTAGGCCTAAGAGGCCTTTGGCCTCTTTGTATTTCTCCTCTTTTGATTCATCGTCTTCTAAAACTCAAAGCCTCTAAAAGATGAGATTTGCTTATATGCACCGCACCCTCTAAATCGGCAATGGTGCGAGCTACTTTTTTGACGTTTGCCACGCCTCTATGAGAGAGGCCAAGATTGGTTATGGCCATATGTAAAGTTTGCGTAGCCTCTTGATCTAATAAGCAGACTCTCTCAATCTCCTCCTCGCTCAGATGGGCGTTGCACTCTTTTTGGCCACGCTCCTTTTGGCGCTTAAAGGCTTGGATGACTTGTTGATGCATTCTCCCAGAATCTATACTAGAAGCGTCTTGAATCTTTACTTCATCCATCTGTAGATACAGCTCAATGCGGTCGAGCAAGGGTTCAGAGACTTTGTTGCGGTATCTGGCGATTTCAAGCTCTGTACACCGACACTCTTTTGTGGAGCTCAAAAGATTCCCACAAGGACAAGGATTTTGGGCCGCAGCGAATAAAAACTTGGTCGGATACTCCATTTTAGCGTTGACTCTGGATATTAAAAGTCTCCTATCTTGGAGAGGTTCTCGCAAAGCTTCTAAAATGTGTTTGGAAAAGTGGGGCAACTCATCAAAAAAGAGCATCCCAAGATGAGCCAAGGCCACCTCTCCCGGTTTGGCTTGTTGGCTACCTCCGCCAAATAGACTTGCTTTAGTTGCCGTATGATGGGGTGCTCTGTAGGGTCTAAGAGGTGTGAAACTCGGTTTTTGAGCAGCTAAGGCCTCTACTCTTGCGATCTCTAAAAGCTCCTCAAGTGCAAGTGGGGGGAGAATATAGCGCATTCGCTGGATTATCATACTCTTCCCACATCCCGGACTCCCCTCAAATAAAATATTATGCATGCCCGCAGCCGCTATAAGTGCCGCTCTTTTGGCTCGCTCTTGCCCTTTGACTTGAGCAAAATCGATAGGGTAGTGTGATTGGTAGTAAAAAGGCTCACCTTTTATTGTGATACTTTGATATTCTAACGGCTTTTTTGCAAGGGGCGTAAGCGTACCGGCTTTTATATCTTCAATCAGCCGATCGAGGCGATCATAAATATAGAGGCTCACATTCGGTATGCGTCCTAGCATACTTGCAGCCTCTTTTGGTGCTATGACCTTGATGGGTTTGTTGGCTAATCCTACTACCAAAGCAAACATCGTAGCCGTGGACTTGAGTTTGCCATCAAGTCCTAATTCACCAAAGATATAAAAATCCTCAAGCGCGCAAGATTCATTGTGCAAAGCGATGGAAAGGGCGATCGCCAGATCGAAATGGCTGCCGCTCTTTTTGAGATCGCTTGGAGAGAGATTGATAGTAATTTTAAGGGGTGGGAAACGAAAGCCGCAGCTTAGCAGCGCCGACTTGACCCGTTCCTTGGCCTCTTGGATGGAGCTGCTAGCAAGCCCTACAATACTAAATCCGGGCAAGGCTCTGGTAAAACTGCTTTCTACCTCTACCTCTTTTGACTCTATACCATCCAAAGTGGCGCACAGCAGTCGCCTCACCCCTTGGCCTTGGCGGCCTTTTTCTTCTTTTTCCACTCTTTTTCAAACTTTTTTCGTTTAAGATAGGGCAGTTTCTCTATAAAGAGGTGCCCATTAAGGTGATCCATCTCGTGCTGGATCGCTACGGCCAACAATCCGTCTGTCTCTATCCTCTTTTTGTTGCCATATCTATCGTGATACTCCACCCTCACCCATTCGGCTCGCTCCACATCGTCGTAGTATTCAGGTACGCTCAAGCACCCCTCAGTATAGACCTGCGTCCCTTTGCTTTCGATAATGACGGGGTTTATGAGTTCGAGCAGATCCTCTTTATGCTGTTTACCCTCTTCGTCTGGCAAATTGATAATAAGTGCTCGTAACGGCACCGCCACCTGAATGGCGGCTAAACCGATGCCGTTTTTAGCCCTCATCGTCTCGTACATATCATCGAGCAAGGTGTGCAGCTCCTTATCAAAGCACTCCACCTCATTTGATCGCATAAAGAGCCGTTTATCTGGATAGGTGATGATTTGGCGAATCATCGAGCGCTCTTCTCCAATACCTGATCGATAAGACCATACTCCTTGGCCTCTTTTGCACTCATAAAAAAATCCCTCTCAGTATCTTTAGCGATCTTTTTAACGCTTTGACCTGTATTTTGGGCCAAAATCTCATTGAGAATCTTTTTAAGCCGTAAAATCTCTTTGGCTTGGATCTCGATATCGGTAGCTTGCCCTTGGGCACCACCTAAAGGCTGATGGATCATAATACGAGCATGCGGTAGAGCGTAGCGCTTGCCTTTGGCGCCAGAGCTGAGTAAAAAAGCTCCCATACTAGCCGCTTGACCGATACAGATAGTAGCAACATCCGGCTTGATGTAGTTCATTGTATCATAAATGCTCATCCCGCTGGTAATAACCCCTCCGGGAGAGTTGATGTACAAATAGATATCTTTATCGGGATCTTCCGCTTCCAAAAAGAGTAGCTGAGCTACGATGGAGGAGGCTACTGCGTCGTTGATCTCGCCGCTGAGCATGATGATACGGTCTTTGAGCAGTCTTGAGTAGATATCGTAGCTTCGCTCGCCCCTGCCTGTTCGTTCAATTACATAAGGAATGTAGTAACTCATTGTTCCTCTTTTGGTAATTTTTTGGCCAAAAGTTTGCTCAGTAGCCTATCTTCTATCATTGCCATCTTAATAGCGGGAAGCAGTCCTTGCTTTTGATAGGCTTCTAGGATCTCTTGAGGATTTCGCCCCATCTGCAACGCTTCGTAGTAGATGGTCTGGACCACCTCTTGATCTTCCACACTCACACCCTCCTCTTTGGCTAAAGCGTCTACGATAAATGTGGCTTTGACGCTCTGTTGGGCTTCTGGGCGTAGCTCTTCTCGTAGGGCCTGCAACTTTTGTGGATTGTTTTTAAGCTCTTGGATCTCCTCCTCACTCATTTGCGCCACTTTGTTGTTTAGTTGCACGTCGATCTCTTGCTCGACGATATTTTTAGGCAGATCAAACTCAAATTTCTCCACCAACGCTTCCATCAGTTTGGGCTTGAGCTCTTCGTTGTAGAGTTTGGAGAGCTTTTCATTTTGAAGCTGCATTTTGATCTCTTTTTTGAGTTCTTCTAAAGTAGCCTCCTCTTTTTGGAGCATCTTTTTAGCCAGTTCATCATCGATTGCTACTGGCTCTTTTTCTTTGATAGCATGGAGTGTTACCTCAAATTTTGCCTTTTTGCCGGCAAGCTCTTTGTTGGGATAATCTTGGGGAAATGTGACCTCAATGGTTTTGGTCTCTCCTTTTTTCATCCCAACTACTTGCTCTTCAAAACCGGGAATAAACTGCCCGCTACCAAGGCGTAGCTCAAAGTTTTGAGCGCTTCCGCCCTCAATCTTGGTGCCATCTTCGAGGGTACCTGTAAAATCGATGAGGACAAGATCGCCTTCTTTGGCAGGACGATCCTCTGCAACCTCTTTAAATTGGGCCATTGCCTCAGCCAGCTCTTCGATACGCTTTTGGACCTCTTCATCTGTCACTTCAGGCACCGCATACTCTGGAATTACCTCTTCATAGCCGCTCGTATCGATTTCGGGTCTAATACCGATCTCAATCTCCATATCGAGAGCTTCATCTTTTTTATCATACTTGATAAATACAGGCTCGCCTAACATCTGCTTTTTTGAGATACCAAGCTCTTTAAGGGCTTTGTCCAGTCCCTCTCGTACCAGCTCCGCCTCCGCGTCTTGAACGATCTTATCTTGGTATCGTTTCTTTACAATAGCTACGGGTACTTTGCCCTTTCTAAACCCGGGTAGATCCATCGTTTTGGCCAGATTTTTGGCTATTTTTTCGCTTTTTTTCTCGATTTCGCTCTTATCTATTTCTATCTTGACTTTTGCGTTTGCATTGTCCACTTTTGTCGCCTTGATCTGCATTCGTTCCCTTTTGAAAAAAATTTAGACCCCATTTTATCAAAAATATGCTTTAAACTAAAAATCTTTGTGCTACAATGTGCAAAAATCCTCTAGGAGCGGCAATGCAAAAACAAGAGGCTTTTGAAGAGGCCGTACGCACCATTTTACGACTTATCGGAGAAGATCCTCAAAGAGAGGGGCTCAAAAAGACTCCCGAGCGGGTATATAAGGCTTTTTTGCATCTAACCAAGGGATATCATCAAGATCCAAAAGAGGTTTTAGGCGAAGCCCTTTTTAGCTCTACAAACGACGAGATGGTACTGGTGCGGGATATTGAGTTTTACTCCCTTTGCGAGCATCATTTACTACCAATTATTGGTCGCGCTCATGTGGCTTATATCCCAGACGGCCAAGTGGTAGGACTCTCTAAAATTCCGCGGATGGTTGAGGTTTTTGCCAGAAGATTGCAAATCCAAGAGCAGATGACGGAGCAAATAGCCGACGCACTGATGCAAACGGTTCAGCCAAAAGGTGTGGGAGTGGTGATACAAGCAAGACATATGTGTATGGAGATGCGAGGTGTAGAGAAGATCTGCTCTACTACTATTAGCTCGGCTCTTAGAGGCGTTTTTAAGGAGCATCTTAAAACCAGAGAGGAGTTTTTTAGTCTTATCAATGCTCCCCATCCGGGGAGGTTTTAGGACTTACAAAGCCCCTCGGCTTTGGCTAAAG
>JALWCE010000072.1 GCA_027036935.1 Nitratiruptor sp.
AAAGAATACCAAATAAAAAGATTATTAGTAATATCAAATAAAATACTCAGTAAAAGCGCTTACGCATATATCAAACAAAATCCCAAAATTATAAATTACCAAATAATTAAAGAATTTCCAGAAAAAATAAACCAATAAATAACAACCTAATACTCATAACCCGAAGGTCGGAGGTTCAAATCCTCCCTCCGCAACCAATCAAGCAAATTTTAAAAATTAATCCTCATAAAAATCAAGAATAAATATATCCTCCAAACACTCCTCATCAATCAAAGATAAAATATCCATAAAACTTTTTACATGAGCTTTTGAGTGCCGAACAAGATAAAAGATTTTGTCTCTTATTTGAGAATAAATTTTTATCCTCTCTTTGGATTTTACAGATTTTATCATAGTTTTTTACTATTCGGTTACTCCTTAAACACCCAATATTTAATTCCGCTCTTTTACCATTTGACATACTCCATAAGTTTTCGTTTAAGTATTTGTACATAGGGATTATCGTTATGACATTTTCCCTGAAGAATCCGATAAAATTTTGTAGGTTCACAATGATAAAAACGCTGATTAGCCTCATAATCTACTTCTAGTTTCGCTCCAGCAAGTGCTATACCCGTATATACTCCCATACTTTTAGAATAAGAATATATTTTGGCCTTGAATTTTAGATTTGTAGCCACACTCAAATCTCGTCCAAGTGGACCTACGGCGATGGAGAGATCGACTCCCAAAGTAATACTATGATCCAAAATTTCCAAAGCGCTTTTTGCATCGTGAAAAATCAAAACGATATCGATACTCTCCAGTCCAATTTGCCACCCAAGGTTTCCCCCATACATTCTAATAAACAAAGGATCGCTCCAACCTTCATATTGACGAACCAAAAGTACCCCCTTGCCATACCGAGCCCCCACGATCACTCCTCCCTTGATCATATCCGGAATAATGGCTATCGCTCCGGCTTGACGCAATAACTTAGGGGGGATACGCTCCTCAGAAATCACCATAAAGCGATCAAGAACATTGATTGCTTTAATCAACAAGGAGCTCTCATCTGCATAAAGAGATATAAAACAAACATAAAGAATAATATATAGTTTTTTCATAAATTACCTTTTTAGGTTATAATTATTATAACAAATCAAAAATAAGGAGGAGTAATAAAACCCCTATTCAAAAACTTTTATGCCAACTTCAAACGCCAAGAGATAGAAAAGGCTATCGAGTTTTTTGCCTGCTTTGGCGGAGGTGAAGAATTTTTTCCTCTTGATTATAGCGCTACACTTGCAAAAAATATCTTTTTACTGCTTGAACATGCCGCTTCTATCCCCATAGATTTTTCTACCAATGAAGAGCTTTTACTTAGCGCTTTGGCAACTGGGGATAGAAAAATAGATTCCGCCGTCAAAAAAACAACTCTTGGCTACCAAAGCTTTGAAAAACTTCTGCAAAAAGGCTCGTTATCCAAAGAGCCAAGTCGTGAAAAACCTCCTAAAAAATCGCATCTCAAACAAAAACTCAAAAAAGAACTCAGACGCTATCGTATCCAGCACAAAGCAAAATTCACCACCCCTTTTCATAGATTTTGGTTTCGCTATATCTATCCTTCCAAAGAACTTCTTGAAGCACAAGAGTATAACAAAGTGGCACAATTCATTCTTGGCGACTTGGAGAATTTCGTCAGCTACACTTTCGAGGAGCTATGTAATGAAATGCTTGAAGAGCGTTTTAGGCAAAAAGGGGGAAGTTACTGGGATAGACGAGTGGAGCTCGATATCCTCATTGATCTGCCTAACGGCAAAAAGGTGGTAGGAGAGTGCAAATGGAAAAATAGCAAAGTGTGCAAAAAAGTCTTTACTACGCTTCAAAAAAAGAGCAATCTTGTAGGATTTGATGTGGAATATTATGCTCTTTTCTCCAAGAGCAGTTTCTCCAACGAGCTGCTCAAATCAAGGCCATCGAATCTTTTGCTTTTCGATCTAGAGGATTTTAAAGAGTGGAGCGAGCAAGAAGCCTATAAAAAAAAAGAAAAAGTCCCCTACTCTTTTGAGTTTTAAAGAGTCTGCCCAAGGCACTTGAACCCGCCAATAGATCAAATAGATCAAAAGATATGAGTGACCATGCACACTTAGGCCACTTTAATACCCAACTCCTCCGCCTCTTTGGCGAAATTCTCGTTTACATACACTTGCGACTCTATCTCCACCTCTTGGAGTTTGGATACGATAATAAGCTTTAAAGGCTTCTTCCCCGGATGTTTTAAAGCAAGATGATAAAGCTCCTCTAGACGCTCCACCTCATAAGTAAGGTCTAGCTTGATAACCAGCGGCTCTTCATAATGCTCTTGAAGAATGGTCCGTATATTTCTCTTTTTAGCCTCTTCCAAGCTCATGATCTCGTCACATCGGATACGAGTAAAGGAGTCGTTTTTGGTCACATAGACTTTGAAAGCTACCGGCTTTTCCAGATCCATACGCTCCAGCTCCTCGAGCTTGTCGCTAAAGAGCATCATCTCGATATTGCCATGCAGATCCATGATGTTGACGATCCCAAATTTATTGCCTTTGTTACTGATTTTGGTCTTGATCTCCTCTACTTTTCCTACAAATAGCGCCTCGGAGGAGTCGGCAATATTGTCCAAGTCGCTAGAGAGGGTATAGTTTATCTGCTCCAACTCTTTGCGATAGATATCAAGAGGATGGCCGGAGACATAAAATCCCAATGTCTCTTTTTCCAACTCCAATATCTGCTTGATGTCGTACTCGCCAACATCCTCCAGCTCCACTTTGATATCGATGAGCTCCTCACTATCCCCAAACAAAGAGTTTTCGGCCATTTTTCTAGCTCTGGCGATCTCATGGGAAGCGTTGGCTATTTTTTCGATATTGAGCAGCAGTGTCTTTCTACTATAGCCAAAAGAATCCATAGCTCCCGACTTGATCAAGGCTTCGATCACCTTTTTGTTGACTTTGTTGGGATCGATCCGCTGCAAGAAATCATCCAGACTCGCAAAAGGCATATCTCCCCTCGCTTGCAAAATGCTCTCCA
>JALWCE010000073.1 GCA_027036935.1 Nitratiruptor sp.
GATATTGATAAGACTAAAGGTGACTGAAAATATCATAAGTCCTGGAAAAAAACTCACCCACCAGGCAATATCGATCACCTCTTTCCCCTCACTCAAAATCGAACCCCAACTCATCTGAGGAGGCAAAACGCCAAGCCCCAAAAAACTAAGACCCGATTCTGCCAAAATCGCTCCGCCTACACCAAACGTAAAAGAGATGAAAAATATCGGGGCTAAAAGCGGCGTAAAATATTTAAGAATAATTTTATAAGAGGGTACCTTAGCAATTTGCAAAATCTTTATGAATGGTTTTTTGGCTATAGCGTAACTCTCACTTCTAATCATTCGAGCCGTCCCCATCCAACCAGTCAAGGATATTACGATAATGAGCACTAATGAAGAGGCAGGTATATAACTCACCAACGCCAAAAGTAAAAAGAAAGTAGGAAAGGTCAAAAACAGATCCACCACAACAACAAAGAGCCTATCCACAACTCCTCGAAAAAAACCAGCACTCACTCCGGCAATAAGTCCAATAAGCGAAGCAATCACTGCACTACCCACTCCAATGATTAAAGAATTTTTCCCGCCCTCTATGACTCTAGCTAGCAAATCACGCCCAAGCCTATCGGTACCCATAGGATGAGCAAAGGATGGGGGCATCAAAATCGCCTCTTTATGAAGCTCATACGCAGACACATGATAAAAAATTTGGCCAAAAAAACTCAAAGCCATAATAGCCGCTAACAAGCAGATACTGATAATAGGTCTTTTTTTCATCTATAAAAACTTAGCGTACTTTTACCAAATTTTCGTTTCTTAAAACGCTCATACCCACCAAGATGCTCAGGAAATTCATACGAGCTCATATGCTCTACCACAATATTTTCTACCACCTCTTTGGGTATTTTTTTGATCATCTGCTCCACTTGCTTATAAATATCCTCATACCCCTCTCGAATACTAAATGGCGGATCGAAATAGAAATAGGCTTTTTCATGCCGTTGCCGTAGATCTTCGATCACATCCCACAGCTTCTCAAAAGCATCTCCATAATAGAGTACGCAAGCATTCTTGTTACAGCTTTGAGCATTTTGACGAAGCACCTCGTACGAATTTCTATCTTTTTCTATAAAATAGATCCGCTTTGCACCCCGACTCAAAGCCTCTAATCCCACACTGCCACTCCCCCCAAAAACCTCGACAAAGTTTTTATCCACGATATCGAATTGCAAAATGTTAAAAAGTGCCTCTTTAAGAATACTTTTGGAGCTTCTTGTCACATCTTTACTGGGGAGTTTAAGCTTTTTTCCTTTGAATTTCCCACCAATTATTCTAGTCGTAAGCTCTTTTTTCATATCTCTCCTTTTGTAAAATCTTATCATAAAGATTTTTTGGATAAAATTATAAAAATTTGATAGCAAAGGATACAAATGTCCCACAAAAAGGTCAACAAAGTAGTCCTCGCCTATAGCGGAGGGCTAGATACCTCCGTAATCCTTAAGTGGCTCCAAGAGACATATAAGTGTGAAGTAGTCACTTTTACCGCCGATATCGGTCAAGGGGAAGAGGTGGAACCAGCCCGTCAAAAGGCTGTACAACTTGGCATCAAACCAGAAAATATTTTTATAGAAGATCTTAAAGAGGAATTTGTGCAAGAGTACGTCTTTCCAATGTTTCGCGCCAACGCCATTTACGAAGGGGAGTATTTGCTAGGTACATCCATTGCCCGTCCTCTTATCGCCAAACGCCAGATCGAGATAGCCCAACAAGTAGGAGCGGATGCAGTGGCGCACGGTGCCACCGGTAAAGGAAACGATCAGGTGCGCTTCGAGATCGCTTATCTTGCCCTCAATCCCGACATCACCGTCATCGCTCCGTGGCGCGAGTGGGACCTCAACTCTCGTGAAAAACTCCTCAAATTTGCCGAAGAGCATGGCATTCCCATCGAAAAGCACGGCAAAAAGAGCCCATACTCCATGGATGCCAATCTTTTACATATCTCTTATGAGGGGGGAATCCTCGAAGATCCTTGGAGTGAACCAGAAGAGGATATGTGGCGCTGGACCAACTCCATAGCCGAAGCTCCAAACGAGCCAGAATATATCACGATCGATTTTGAAAAAGGAGATCCTGTGGCCATCAACGGCGAGCCTATGAGTCCGGCTCAGCTGCTTGCAGCCCTCAACGACTACGGCAACCGCCACGGCATTGGCCGAATCGATATCGTCGAAAACCGCTTTGTGGGAATGAAGAGCCGAGGCTGCTACGAGACACCCGGCGGTACGATCTTGCTCAAAGCCCATAGAGCCATCGAATCGATTACGCTCGACCGTGAAGAGGCGCATGAAAAAGATAAGATGATGCCAAAGTACGCCGAACTTATCTACAACGGCTTTTGGTTTAGCCCCGAACGACAAATGATACAAGCTGCAATCGATCGCACCCAACAAAACGTCAATGGTACCGTGCGGCTTAAGCTTCACAAAGGCAATGTCTTTGTCGTAGGTCGCAAATCGCCCAACAGTCTCTTTGCTCCAGAGTTTTCCACCTTTGAAGCGGATGAAGTCTATAATCAAAAGGATGCCGAGGGCTTTATAAAACTTAACGCTCTTCGATTCATCATCGAAGGCCATGTACGAAAACAACAAAAGGAGAGAAAATGAAAGTATTGCTCATCAAAGATGTACCAAATTTGGGAAAAGCTGGAGAGGTCAAAGAGGTTAAAGACGGATATGGCAAAAACTTCCTCATCGCTCGAGGATTTGCCAAACTAGCCACCCCAGATGTGATAGCTAAGTGGGAGAGAGAGCAAAAAGAGCGAGCCCAAAAAGAGGCCCAAGAGATCAAAGAGCTCAAAAAGACCAAAGAGAAGATTGAGAGCCTCAAGCTTGTAATCAAGCATAAAGCAGGAGCCAACGGGGCCCTTTTTGGCGCCATTACCAACAAAGAGGTTGCCGAAGAGCGCAAAAAGCAGGGTATCAACATCGCCAAAAAGCATCTTCAGAGCCATACACCAATCAAACAAACAGGCGAGTATGAGAT
>JALWCE010000074.1 GCA_027036935.1 Nitratiruptor sp.
AAGATATATTGTATATCAATATCGAGAGCGAAGCCGAGGGGCACAGAGTGGAGCAGATCGCCAAGGAGCTTGGCAAGGTGGCCAGGATCAGCGTGCGGGTCAATCCAAACATCGATCCAAAAACCCATCCCTATATCTCCACGGGTCTAAGCGAGAACAAATTTGGCGTGGATATCGATACGGCCAAACGGCTCTATCTTTTGGCCAAAAAGAGCCCCTATTTGAGTCCCGTGGGTATCCATTTTCATATCGGTAGCCAGCTCACCGAGCTAGGCCCCATAAAAGAGGCCAGTGCCATCGTAGCCGATCTTGTGCGATCCTTACAAAGGATCGATATTGAGATCAAATTTTTTGATGTGGGTGGGGGCTTAGGGATTCGCTACAAGGATGAAAAGACGATTGAACCTTACGAGTACGCTCAAGCGATCCTCTCGACACTTAGCGGCCTTGATGTGACGATCGTGTGTGAGCCGGGGCGCTTCATCGTAGGCAACGCCGGCGTTTTCCTCACTCGCGTGCTGTATGAAAAACATACAGATTCTAAACGCTTCATTATCGTCGATGGGGCGATGAACGATCTGTTGCGTCCAAGCCTCTACAACGCCTATCACGAAGTAGAAGTAGTGGGCAAAGAGGGCAAAGGAGAGCCAGCCGACGTGGTAGGCCCGGTGTGCGAAAGCGGCGACTTTTTGGCCAAGGATCGTCCATTGCCGCCCACCCAACCGGGGGATCTGATCCTGGTCAAAAGTGCCGGAGCGTATGGATTTGTGATGAGCAGCAACTACAACACAAGACCACGCCCAGCAGAGGTAGCCATCGAAGAGGGAAAAGAGAGACTTATCCGGGAGCGGGAGCATTTTGAGGATCTGATCGAAAAAGAGATAAGGTTTATGGTGTGAACTTCTTTATCGATGTGCAAGGGACTCTGATAGACGATGAGCGAAAGCTGCCTATCCGAGGAAGCGTGGAGTTTCTCGAAGCTTTGGCCAAGAAGCGGATTCCCAATGTCATCATCACCAACAATACCAAGCGGCCCTCAAAAGATTTTATGGCATATCTTAGGGGGCTAGGATTTACGATCGAGAACTATATCGATCCTTTGATGGTGCTAAAAGAGGTGCTCACAGACAAAAAAGTCGCCGCATATGGGGTAGAGGGCTTTTTAAAAGTCCTGGAGGATATGGGCTATGAGCTAGAATATGATAAGCCAGAAGCGGTGGTGCTTAGTGTCAAAGATGATTACGATTTTACAACTTTCGCCCAAATCGACGAGTTTTTACTCGGTGGTACCAAGCTTTTTGGGATGCACCAGACCTCTTTGTACGCCAAAGGCTCCAAGCGCTATCCCGGAGTGGGGGCTCTTTTGGCGATGTTTGAGTTTGCTTGCGGAGTGGACTCGCAAGTGGTAGGCAAGCCCTCGCCCCTTTTTTACGAGAAAGCTCGCCAGATGATAGGAACGGGTTTTGAGGATATTACCATCATTAGCGACGATGCCATAGGGGATCTGGTGGGTGCCAAAAAGCTTGGTATGAAGAGCGTACTGGTCCTTAGCGGTAAGATTAAAAGGGCCGATGAGGTATTGCTAAAATTACCTCCACGGCTGCGTCCAGATATTGTATGCAAAGATATCTATGAGGCTGGCAAAATCTTAGGAGTGCTCTAATGGAAGAAAAACTCAAACAACTACGTAAACAGATCGATGCTATAGACGATGAGATACTGGAGCTCCTCAACAAACGGATGGAGGTGGTCAAAGCCGTAGGAGAGCTCAAAAATAGCTCCAACGCCCCTATCTACCGACCGGAGCGAGAGATTGAGATTCTTCGCCGCCTCAAGGCCAAAAACAGAGGTCCTCTGAACGATAGCGCAATAGAGGCGATCTTTTTGGAAATTTTTGCCGCCTCTAGAAATCTGGAGCGTCCCGAGCGGGTAGCCTATTTGGGACCAGAGGGGAGCTTCACCCATCAAGCGGCCGAGAGCCGCTTTGGAGCCATGAGCGAGTATCTGCCCACCCACTCCATTCCCGCCGTCTTCAAAGCCGTAGAGGCGGGACAGGCGAAGTATGGCGTGGTGCCTATCGAAAACTCCATCGACGGCGTGGTGGGGGAGACACTGGATCTACTGGGCAAAAGCGATCTAAAGATCGTGGCGGAGTCCTATATGCCCATCCACCACTCTTTGGCTTCTTTGGAGGAGCATATCAAAAATATCAAACGTATCTACTCCAAAGATATCGCCTTTGGCCAGTGTCGCAACTTTTTACAAGAGCATTTTGAGGATGTGGAGCTCATCCCCGTAGAATCCACGGCCAAAGCGGCTAAACTGGCGGCAAAAGAGAGGGGAAGTGCTGCGATCTGCTCCAATATCGCCGCAAAGCTGTACAATCTGCCTATACTTTTTGAAAATATCGAGGATGTACATACCAATCAGACCAGATTTATCGTGCTCAGTGATTTCAAAAACCAAAAAAGCGGCTTTGACAAAACCTCCATCTTGGCCAAACTCAAAGACAGACCCGGGGCGCTGGTGCGATTTTTGGAAGATTTCGACAAGGAGCGTATCAATCTGACTAAAATCGAGTCTCGGCCTGCAGAAGACAAAGATTTTAGCTACTGGTTTTATATCGATTTTGACGGCCATATCGACGATGAAAATGTGCAGCAAGTCATCGGTCGCCACATCGAGGAGATCAAGTGGCTAGGAAGCTATGCCAAGGAAAGAGGCAAAGATGAGATTTAACGAAACACTTAAAAATATCAAGACCTACGAAGCTGGCAAGCCTATCGAGCTGGTGGTACGAGAATTTGGGATAGAGCCTGAGAGGATCGTCAAACTCGCCTCCAACGAAAACCCCTACGGCACGCCCCAAAAAGCCAAAGAAGCGGTAGTAAAAGCCGCCAGGCGGATGCATCTGTATCCAGACGATAGTATGCATGAGCTAAAGAGGGCCTTGAGCCAGCGCTTTGGCATAGAGCCAAAAGAGCTTATCATTGGAGCTGGCAGCGATCAGGTGCTTGAGTTTTGCGCTAGAGCGGTGCTAAATCCAAAGACCAAGGTGCTCATGAGCCGTATCACCTTTGCTATGTATGAGATCTATGCGGCTCAGCAGGGGGCCAAAGTAATAAAAAGCAGCTGCTACCGCCACAATCTGGATGAGTTTTACAAGCTCTACCAAACCCATCGGCCAGATATCATCCACATCTGTACCCCAAACAATCCTACCGGCGATGCTTTGGATCGAGACTATCTCTATGACTTTTTGGCCAAAGTGGAGGAGCCGCTCGTGATTGTGGATGGTGCCTATATGGAGTACGCCGCTTTTAAAGAACCAAAAAAGGCGATCGATCCAAAGGATCTGATCCAAAAATTTGGCAACGTGCTCTATCTTGGCACTTTCTCCAAAGCCTACGGCCTTGGGGGGATGCGTGTGGGATATGGCATCGCTCAAGAGCCAATCATAGAGCAGCTCTACAAGCTTCGCCCACCTTTTAACGTCACTACCCTCTCGCTGGTAGCGGCTGGGGCGGCGCTAGAGGATGAGGAGTTTGTGCGCCAAAGTATCGAGAAAAATTTCGCTCAGATGGATCGCTATGTCCAGTACGCCTTGAAGCGAGGACTCGAGTTTATCGAGAGCTACACCAACTTCATCACTTACATTTTGCCCCAGCAGATATCCTCCAAAGAGGTGGCTGGGAAGCTTCTTAGGCGAGGGGTAATCGTGCGAGATCTCACGGGCTACGGTCTTAACGCTCTTCGCATCACCATAGGCACACCCGAGCAAAATGATAGACTTTTTAGTGAATTGGATGAGGTACTTGATGGATATTAAGAACTATTCGATAGAAGAGCTAGAAGAGCTTGCACAAAAGATACGGGATCGAATTTTAGAAGTAGTAAGCCAAAAAGGGGGGCATCTTAGCTCCACTCTAGGAGCTGTAGAACTCATCGTCGCGATGCATTATGTCTTCAATCCCGGTAAAGATCCCTTTATTTTTGATGTGAGCCACCAAGCCTACGCTCACAAGCTCCTCACAGGACGCTGGGAAGCCTTTGAGACCTTGCGCCAGTTTGGCGGGATCAGCGGCTATACAAAACCCAGCGAGTCGCCATATGATTATTGGGTAGCGGGGCATAGCTCCACCTCCATTTCACTGGCCGTAGGAGCGGCCAAGGCGATCGCTCTCAAAGGCGAGGATCGCACACCCGTGGCGATGATAGGCGATGGGGCTATGAGTGCGGGGATGGTCTACGAAGCCCTCAACGAGCTGGGCGATCGCAAATATCCGGTGGTCATCATCCTCAACGACAACGAGATGAGTATCGCCAAACCTATTGGAGCCTTGAGCAAGTATCTAAGCAAAAAGATGGCCAGCCCCTTTTATCAAAATATGAAAAAGCGCACCGAGCAGCTTTTGCAGCATCTGCCAGAATCGGCTACTTATATCGCTAAGCGTTTTGAAGAGTCGCTCAAACTGATTACGCCGGGTATCTTATTTGAGGAGCTGGGGATCGATTATATAGGACCGGTGGACGGACATGATCTGAAACTTCTCATCGAGACCTACCGCATCGCCAAAAAGATGAAAAAACCGGTCATCATCCACGCCCAGACCCTCAAAGGTAAGGGCTACAAGATAGCCGAGGGGTACTATGAGCATTGGCATGGAGTGGGGCCCTTTGATCTAAGCACCGGGGAGCCACTCAAAAAGAGTACCAAACCAAGCGCCACCTCCATTTTTAGCAAAACGCTTTTAGATTTAGCTAAAAAGGATACAAACATTGTGGGCGTTACCGCCGCTATGCCAAGCGGTACGGGGCTTAAGCCTTTATTGGAAGAGTTCCCGGATCGCTTTTGGGATGTGGGGATCGCCGAGCAGCATGCCGTCACTTCCATGGGCCCTTTAGCCAAAGAGGGCTTTAAACCTTTCGTGGCGATCTATTCAACTTTTTTACAACGAGGCTACGACCAGGTGATCCATGATATTGCGTTGATGAATGTTGGGGTGAAATTCGCTATCGATAGAGCGGGTATTGTGGGCGAGGATGGAGAGACGCACCAAGGGGTTTTTGATATCAGCTACCTGCGCCCCATCCCCAATATGCACCTTTTCGCTCCAAGGGATCCGGGCACTCTTGAGGAGGCCGTGAAGTTTGCCTACTCTTTTAATCGTCCCTGTGCCTTTCGTTATCCAAGGGGAGCCTTTTTGTTGGAGGATGAATTTGGGGCTACCCCTTTTGAGCTTGGCAAGGCGGAGCTGTTAGTAGATGAGGGGGAGGTTTTGTTTGTAGGCTACGGCAACGGCGTGGGCAAAGCGTACCAGACGATGCAAGAGCTGGATTTCCCCATAGGGCTTTTGGATCTGCGTTTTGTCAAACCCTTGGATGAGGAGCTCTTGCGAGATTTGGCCAAGCGGTACAAAAAGTGGTTTGTCTTCAGTGATAGCGTACAATTGGGCGGCGTAGCTAGTGCGATACGAGAGCTTGGATTGGCTGTAGATATCGTGAGTTTTGAGTATGAAGATAGTTTCATCCCCCACGGAAAAGTGAGGGACGTGGAGGAGCACCTGGGGCTATTGCCCCATCAGTTGGCCAAGAGAGTCCGCCAAAGCCTTTAAAGCTCGTTGGCGTGTTTGGCCAGATATTCGGCTACGCCCTCAGGAGTGGGCTTCATCGCCTCTTTGCCTTTTTCCCACTCTGCGGGGCAGACTTCTCCATGCTCGTTGGCAAACTCCATCGCGTCTACCATGCGCAGCATCTCGTCGATATTTCGTCCAAGGGGTAGATCGTTAATCACGCAGTGTCGGATAGTGCCGTCTTTGTCGATCAAAAAACTACCTCTTAGAGCCACGCCCACATCTTCGAGCAGTACGTCGTAGTCACGTGCGATCTTTTTGGTCAGGTCCGCTACGAGAGGATAACGGATGTTGCCGATACCGCCTTGCTCTACAGGGGTGCGTTTCCAGGCCAAGTGTGTGTAGTGGCTATCTACCGAACAGCCGATGACATTGATACCTCGTTTTTGAAACTCTTCGAGTCTATGATCAAATGCGATGATCTCGCTTGGACAGACAAATGTGAAGTCGAGTGGATAGAAAAAGAGCACGGCCCCCTTTTCTCCCATGTTTTCATAGAGATTGAAACTCTCGTTAAAAGTGTTGTCGGGCATTACTGCGGGTGCCGTGAAATCGGGCGCTTTTTTTGTTACGAGCATCTTTCCTCCTTTGGATAATTTTTATTTTAAGATAAACATTGTAATAATAACTTTTTTTCCCTGAAACTTGGTTGAGCCAAAGAAGCTAAATATGAGCTCCAAACTCTTTTGCTCCAAGGAATTTGGATATAATTGGACTAAAAAAAGGATGCAAATGGCACGAGAGTATCTTTTTACCTCCGAATCGGTAACAGAGGGCCATCCGGACAAGATGGCCGATCAGATCAGCGACGCTATTTTAGACTATATCATCGCTAAAGATCCAAATGCTAGAGTCGCCTGTGAGACGCTGCTTAGTAATGGCTTTGCCATCATAGCCGGTGAACTGAAAACTACAACCTATGCTCCAATGCAAGATATCGTACGAGAAGTGATCCGAGAGATTGGCTATACCGACGCTTTGTACGGGTTTGATTATCGAAGTGCGGGCGTGCTCAACGCTGTTGGAGAACAATCTCCTGATATCAATCAAGGTGTCGATCAAGAGGGTGGTCAGATTGGAGCCGGGGATCAGGGATTGATGTTTGGCTACGCTTGTACTGAGACCGATGTGTTGATGCCGCTGCCAATTACAATGGCCCATCGCCTCACCTACGAGCTAGCCAGAGCCAGAAAAGAGGGGATATTGCCCTTTTTACGGCCAGATGGTAAAGCCCAGGTGACGGTGCGCTACGTGGACGGCAAACCAAAAGATATCAAGACTATTGTCATCTCTACTCAACACGATCCGGATGTGAGCTACTCTAGACTCAAAGATGCGGTGATCGAAGAGATTGTCTACAAAGTGATTCCCAAAGAGCTCATCGCCGACGATATTGTCTATCATATCAATCCAACGGGTCGCTTCGTCATCGGTGGACCACAAGGGGATGCGGGACTTACTGGACGCAAGATCATCGTCGATACCTATGGGGGTAGCTGTCCACATGGAGGGGGAGCCTTTAGCGGTAAAGATCCTACAAAAGTAGATAGAAGCGGAGCGTATGCGGCTAGATATGTGGCAAAAAACTTGGTAGCTAGCGGAGCGTGCGAAAAAGCAACGATCCAAATAGCCTACGCCATTGGAGTAGTAGAGCCGGTATCTATTATGGTCGATACGCACGGTACGGGCAAGGTGGAAGATGAGAAGATAGAGCAGTGTGTACGGGCAATCTTTGATCTTACGCCAAAAGGGATCATCGAAAACCTCGATCTTTTGCGACCTATTTATAAAAAGACGGCAGCTTATGGACACTTTGGACGTGAGTTACCAGAGTTTACATGGGAAAGAACCAATAAAGCTGAAGAGATCGCCCAGTATCTAGGCATAAGGAAGCTTTAAATTTATACTTGATATAGTTTGATTGACTTTAATACAGCAAAGGAGAAACCATGGCAGTAATGATTACCGATATCTGTATCAATTGCGGAGCTTGTATCGATGAGTGTCCGGTAGAAGCGATCGTAGATGACGAGGATAACCCAACCGGAGAAGAGATCTATTACGTTTATCCAGACAAATGTGTAGAGTGTGTAGGATACCACGACGTACCTGCATGTGCCGAAGCGTGTCCTACCGAGGGATGTATCGTTTGGGATAAATGCTATGAGGGAATGCCTTGTCGCGAGGACGTTCCACCAGAAGCAAGGGAGCAGCATCTACCAGTTATCGAGTAATCTCTTGGGGCGATGCCCCAAGTAACCCACCCTTTTAATCTTTCGTTATGCTTTATTTGATATAATCACCCTCTAAAATTCTATCATTCCCTTTAGGAGACCATATGGAAAGAACCCTGTCTATTATTAAACCAGATGCGGTGGCCAAAAATGTCATCGGCAAAATTATCGATCGATTTGAAAGCAACGGCTTACGAGTTGCGGCTATTAAAAAGCTCAAACTCTCCAAAGAGGATGCGGCCAAATTTTATGAAGTGCATAAAGAGCGGCCTTTTTTTGGCGAGCTTGTGGAGTATATGACTAGCGGTCCGGTAGTGGTTATGGTGCTTGAGGGTGAAAATGCAGTGGCCAAAAACAGAGAGCTCATGGGAGCCACCGATCCAAAAGAGGCAGCCCCCGGAACTATTCGAGCCGATTTTGCCGAAAGCATCGAAGCCAATGCGGTACACGGAAGCGACAGCTTGGAAAACGCTCAAAAAGAGATCGCTTTCTTTTTTGCCCAAAGGGAGATCCTTTAGTTGAAAATCGAATTCAAAAAAGTTGGTTTTAATCAAAAAGAGATTACAATTAACAACAAGAATTTAAAACTTCGGGGCAATATCGTCCGAGACGATAAGAAGCTTGTGGATTTAGAGGCTACGCTCCAAGGAACTGTGGAAGTGGAGTGTCGTCGATGCGGTAAAGAGTTTACCATACCTATAGATGAGAAGCTTCGTCTCAAGCTTAGTGACGGAATATATCGGGGGGCTTTGGAGGAGGCGGACGTAGTAGAATTTTATGACGGCTCTATCAATTTTGAGGAGTTGATGGAGTCTGAACGGGAGTCGATGCGGCTCGATTACCATCTTTGTGATGAATGTAAAAATAAAAAGGAGTAATAATGGCAGTACCTAAAAGACGCGTGAGCAAGACACGAGCGGCAAAAAGAAGAACACACTACAAAATCAAACTAGCAAGACCCATAAAAGATAAGGACGGCACTTGGAAAATGCCTCATAGAGTCAATCCTACCACAGGTGAATATAAAAGCTAATCTATGATACGAGTTGCGATCGATGCGATGGGTGGGGACTTTGGTCCCTATCCGATTGTAGAGGGTACTATTTTGGCATTGCGAGAGCGGAAAGATTTCCAAGCGATCTTGGTAGGAGAGAAAGCCAAACTCCTCTCTCTCATTTCCAAAAGATATACCGATCGCATTGAAATAGTCCAAGCCGACGATGTCATAGGGATGGAGGAAGCGGCTACGGAAGCCTTACGGCGCAAGGAGAGCTCTATTTATAAGGCGATAGAGTTGGTGCGTCAAGGAAAGGCCGACGGCGTCGTTTCCGCCGGACACAGCGGAGCTACGATGAGTCTAGCAACCCTTCGCATAGGACGGCTTAAAAATGTCTCTCGCCCGGCTATTGCTACCTTGATGCCTACGTATAAACATAAAAAGACTCTCGTGCTGGATGTAGGAGCTAACGTAGATTGCAAACCGGAGCATCTCTTTGAATTTGGGGTAATGGGGGAGGCGTATGCTAGAGCCATACTGCAAAATGAAGCTCCCCAAGTGGGACTTCTCTCAAACGGCGAAGAGGAGAGCAAAGGCAACGAGACTACCAAAGCCGCATACAAACTTTTGCAAAAGCTCCCCTCTTTCAAAGGCAATATAGAGGGAAATAATATCTTTGACGGCAGCGTAGATGTGGTAGTCTGTGACGGCTTTACGGGCAACATCGTCCTTAAAACCAGCGAAGGCGTGGCCGATGCTATCAGTAAATTGATGAAAGCCAATATTAAAAAGACACCTATACGCATTGCTGGGGCTTTGATGATGAAAAAGGTTTTTAGAGCCTTAAAAAAAGAGATCGATTATAGCGAGTACGGGG
>JALWCE010000075.1 GCA_027036935.1 Nitratiruptor sp.
ATCTTGGCGGGCTCGATATGGAAAAAGTACTCGATTACGAAGAGACTCTCAAAGAGTGTTTGGCCGACTACTTCATCCCGCCAGAAGCGACACAGGTAAGCCCCCTCATCCCCTTTTCTCCGATGCCCGGAGGAGCGCTTACGGCAAATACGCAGATGATGCGAGACAACAAGATTTTGCATAAATACCCCGAAGTGATCAAAGCGATGCGAGAGGTTGTAGAAAAGGGCGGCTTTGGTACCAGCGTGACCCCTGTGAGCCAATTTTACTGGCAGCAAGCTTTCAACAACGTGATGTTTGGTCCTTGGAAAAAGATCGCCCCAGGATATGGCCGTATGGTGCTTGGATATTTTGGTAAGACGCCAGTCAAACCTGATGAAGAGGTGATCAAGCTGGCAAGCGAGCAGCTAGGACTAGAACCTACCACCGAAAACCCACTCGATATCGCCGATCGTGACGAGACCAAGTCTATCGCCTATTGGCAAAAACGGCTTGAAGAGGAGAAGATTGAACCAACAGAAGAGAATATCTTCATAGCGGCGGCTTGTGGAGATAAGGGTATCGCCTTTTTGAAAGGTGAGAGCCCATTGATGGTGAGAAAAATCAGTGAAATGGAGGAAGAAAAAGTGGGAAAAACGAGCGGAATCTATACAGTTATCGTCGATGGTGAGAAGTTTGTAGTCGAAATCGCCGAGGGCAACGTAGAGGTCAAACCAGAAGCCGAGGCCAAAAAAGAGCCAGAGATCGTAGAAGAGCCAGAAGCGATGGGTGAGGCGGCTCCGGGACTTACAGAGATCAAATCGGCAGTCCCCGGAACCGTATGGAAAATCCTCGTCAATCCGGGCGATAAAGTCAAGGCGGGCGACAAGATTATGATACTGGAGTCCATGAAAATGGAGATCGATATCCCAGCGCCAAAAGATGGCGTTATCGCCCATATCGCCGTCAAAGTCAATGATACCGTCGAAGAGGGTCAGGTGCTGGCCACAATGGAGTAAGCGATGAAAAAAAGAGTAGTCACGTTTCTTTTGGCACTGAGCGTCTTTTTGGTGCCTCTAAGCGCTTTGGCAACGATAGATCATATGGCCGCCAAAGAGAGCGTGAAAGTGGAAAAGAGCCAAAAAGAGACACCAAAGGATACCGGTTTTATAGAGCTGCTGGTCAATTTCTACAAACAGACAGGTATCTATGCCTTTTTACACCCTCAAGAGGGTGTAAAAAACGCTAGGGGCGACAAGATCAGCAAGTTTCAGCAAAGTGTGGGTCGGATTTTGATGATTGTGATCTGTTTTGTCCTCTTTTACCTCGCTATCGCCAAAGGATTTGAACCTCTGCTATTGATCCCCATAGGGTTTGGTGGGCTTTTGGCCAACATTCCCCTTGCCAATATCATCGGTGACGGAGGATTTATAGGCGAGCTTTTCAAAGCGGGGATAGAGAACGAACTTTTCCCAATCCTCATCTTTATGGGGGTTGGGGCGATGACCGATTTTGGACCCCTCTTGGCCAACCCAAAAACGGCACTGCTTGGCGGTGCGGCGCAGTTTGGGATATTTGGTACGCTCGTAGGCGCTGTGGCTTTGAGCCAGTGGGGAATATTTGACTTTAGTATGCAAGATGCGGCAGCGATCTCCATCATCGGTGGAGCCGATGGTCCTACTACCATCTTCATCGCTAGTAAACTAGCTCCCGATCTTTTGGGTGCGATGGCTGTGGCAGCCTATAGTTATATGGCCTTGGTGCCGGTGATTCAGCCGCCTATCATGAAAGCCCTCACTACGCCAGAGGAGCGGCGCATCAAAATGACCACTAGACGAAAGGTAAGTCAGCTTGAGAAGATGATCTTCCCATTGACGGTGCTGGTGCTCACCATCCTCATTTTGCCTGAGTCTTCCCCTCTAATCGGGGCTTTGACCTTTGGTAACTTTGTGCGAGAATCTAAGGTGGTAGAGCGTCTTTCTAAAACGATGCAAAATGAGCTTATTAACATCGTAACCATCTTTTTAGGACTAGGCGTGGGCAGCAAACTGGCGGCGGAGTACTTCTTGGTACCTGAGACGCTTGGTATTTTGCTACTTGGTCTGGTGGCTTTTTCTTTGGGAACCGCCGCTGGAGTCATTATGGGCAAGATCATGAACAAGTTCTCCAAAGAGCCCATCAACCCGCTTATTGGAGCTGCTGGAGTGAGTGCGGTACCTATGGCCGCTCGCGTAGCCAACCGGGTAGGCATGGAAGAGGATCCTACCAATGTGCTTTTGATGCATGCTATGGGTCCAAACGTAGCCGGTGTGATCGGATCAGCCGTAGCTGCTGGGGTACTGCTCTCCATCTTTTAGCCTTCTTCGAAGGCTACTTTTTTATGCTTCTCTTTCGCAAAGCTCTTTTTGCGTTTGAGTTTGCGAAGCAAATTGGCCTCTTTGGCCACATCTTCTCTTAGCTCCTCCATACTTTTGGGGCTTAGATGCAAGTTGGCGTTTTTCTCTACAAATCTTTCTAGCTCTTTTGGATACTCATTGTTTAAGTAGACTTTTTGGATATTTTCTAAAGGTTTAAAAGCTTTGTCCAAAAAAGCGTGGAGCTCCTCTTTGGTATGCTCCTTATTGAAAAAATCGACGATTCGATTGAGAAACCGCTCCAGCTCTCGCACATACCTACCGCGTGCCAACCGATCTTTTTTCATATCACTCCTTTGCTATAATACTCTACCCATTTTAACAAAAGGCAACAGATGGAGCAAGAGAGTCCTACGATAGATCCAAGGTATCTGGAGCTGATGATCAATCCTACCAACTATGGGGAGATGAAAGAGTATGACGCAAAAGGGCTTGGCAAAAACAAAGAGACAGGGGAGATGGTGGTCATCTACCTCAAAATCGATCCCAAAACCCAAAAAATTACCGATATAGCGTGGCAGACAAACGGATGTGGCACCACGCTCGTAAGCGGTGCGCTCTTTAGTGAGGAGTACAAGGGCAAAACTTTGCAAAGCGGCAAGGAGTTTACCGAAGCGGTCTTCGAGAAAATCAAGGACAATCCTCCGCCGGATGCGGCCTGTGGAGAGGTTGTGGCCAGAGCTTTCATGGCGGCTTTAAAAAATTATGAAGCAAAAGCTAGAGGCGAGGAGAAAGAGTTTGTGGAGTATGTGACCCTTAGTTGCCCAGTGCCCGAAGGAGAAGATGATGCAAAAAATTCTTGAAGCTAAGCACACCTTATGGCTGGAGATCCTCTTTGGAGCCTTCACGCTGCCGTGCGAGCAAAAGGAGCAATTGCTCGATTTTGCGATGATAGAGTATCGGCACCTCAAATGGATAGCAAAAGAGATTGTCAAAAATGGACAAGATTTCGACTGGAGCAGAGAGGAGCCTAATACCCAGTTTGCCGATACCAAAAAGCTTTTGGAGTATCTGGTCAACAAGTTGGCTCGTATGAGTTATCCCGAGGGGCCACTTTTTGATCGTATCCGAAGTGACGAAGAGTATATGGGATTTATGCTCCAAAAACTCTCTAAAAACTCGACGCAAGCGATCACCGCTTTTTCTAAAGAGCTCCGTTATAAAAGATTGGATGCAAAGAGTATACAGGCGCTGGTTCAATTTTTATTTGAAGAGATCTATAAAGAGTATGAGCTTATTCTTGTGTATACTTATGCCCAGCTCCATACAAAAGAGGCTCAACTTGGACTCATATTTGAAGACCTCATCTATGAATCACTTTATCATCTTAAATCTTTCGCTACTTTGGCGGCGAAACTTGGAGTACTCTTTGTACCTCGAGAGGTGATGAAAGAGGTCTATAAGTTCGATGATTTGAGTGCTTTTTTACAAGAGGGGATCGAGGAGGAGATGGCAGCAAAGGAGCAGTGTAGAGCATTGAGTCAAGAGATCCAAGAGGAGGAGCTTCGGAGATTTTTTGATTTTATCGATAAACAAGAGACCTACCATATTAAACTTATGCAAGAAGCGCTGGAGGTAACAAAAAGGTAGCGTATTTTGGGTATAAAGAGTATATGAGACGAATAATGGCAATTTTATTGGTATCTTTATGCTGCACGTGGGCAAAGGAGAGTTGTCTCAAAGAGGACAACAAAACGCTTGATATAGATTGTGCCATTGCCCAGATAATGAAAGCACCCCCAAAAAAGCGCCGGATTTTAATGAACAAACTGAAAAGAAAAATCTTTCAGATGAACATAGAGCTTCAATCCTCCCATTTATTGCATCTACAAAACATCTTGGGGAATAGACCCACCCCATCTCAAGGACGTCATCGATGATAAAAAAAGTGGTCATTTTCCTTCTGTTTTCTTTGACGCTTTTGGCTCAATACGATGATCAAGATCTTGATGGAGTGCCAGATTCGCTTGATCGGTGTCCAAATACACCCTTTAGCGACATTGTCGACCGATACGGATGCAGCATACAAACCTTGATCAAACCCCAAAGATTTGAGTATTATGTAGAGTTTTTATATGCCAAAGATAGCGATTTGCTCCATTTTCAAGAGCGTGATATCCTCAGCAGTTTTACCCTATATCAAGGAGACTTTGATTTTTCCCTTTTGGCTTTTCATTTTAACAACACCATCAAGAAGGGATTTTCCGATATTAGCCTCAAAGTCCAATACTGTCTGCACCCAAATCCCATGTGGGATCTTTATGTAGGAGCTGGGCTGGAGCTGCCTACGGATAACTTTACGGGCAATAGAACTGACTATACTTTTTCACTCAATAACGAGTACTTTTTGCTAGGATATAAATTGTATGGGGGAGGATACTATACTTTCGTACAAGATCGCTACCAAAACAGACATCTTAAAGATAGTTATGGAGGATTTGTAGGGTTTGAGCGTTATTTTGATCGCTACTCTTTTGATCTAGCCTATTTGTACAACCATAGCAAATTTGGCTCTATTACTCATATGGCATACACTAAAATAGAGCGATATCTCTCTCATCACTACTATCTTTTTTGTACCTATTCCCATGCTCTTAACAACCAAACGATCGATCAAATTTTTAGTTTTGGTTTTGGCAGGCGTTATTAGCGCAGATTATACACGTTAATTGATGAAAATTAATTAAAAGTTAACTAATTTATAACAATCACTTAACACTACTTATGTCATACTTTCACCACAAAAACAAAAACAAAGGAGAGATGTAGTGAAAAGAGGAGTGTTGATCAGTCTGGCATTGGCTTCAATTCTAGGTATAGCGCAAGCGGGCGAATATAAAATGGGCGGCGGATTTGCTGGAATGACGAGTATCCAAAATCATGTGGAAGAGGCAGGACAAAACGCAAGCTCCTCTTCAGATTCTACTGTAAGCTCTGGAGTTGCTAGCTCAAGCTCTTCAGCTTCTGTGGTAGCAAGCACTGGTGTTGAGGCTCAAGCAAGTAGCAGCAGCGTAGAACCTCAACCTGTAAGTAGCAGCTCTGCCCCAACTACTATAGAACCTATTGAAGTGCCAAAACCCCAAGAGGGCGGCATGCAAAGCAGTAGCGTTAGTTCTAGTATGATGGAACCGCCGATACAAGAGGCTAGAAGCAGTGCGATGAGTCAAGCCAGCAGTGCCCACTCTCAAACTATGGAGCATATGCAAGAGGCTAGAAGCAGTGCGATGAGCCAAGCCAGCAGCGCCCACTCCCAAGCTATGGAGCATATGCAAGAGGCTAGAAGCAGCGCGATGAGCCAAGCCAGCAGCGCCCACTCCCAAGCTATGGAGCATATGCAAGAGGCTAGAAGCAGCGCGATGAGCCAAGCCAGCAGCGCCCACTCTCAAGCTATGGAGCATATGCAAGAGGCTAGAAGCAGCGCGATGAGCCAAGCCAGCAGCGCCCACTCTCAAGCTATGGGACATATGCAAGGAGAAAGCGGCGAAAATAATAGCTCTATGGCGATGATGGGACATGGAGAGCATAGAGGTCTCCTCGCTCTTATTGAAAACGGCACAATCCCTAATGATCTACCTCCTCAAATACATAACACCTTAAAAGAGGTGAAAAAAGCTGTGAAATTTTACAAGCATCCAGAGCTTTTTGAGGATCTCAATATTACCGATGTGACTAATCTCGATCCACAAACTCTCCAAGAGATCCAAGAGAGAGTCCAAAGAGCAAAAGAGGAGCATATCGAGCGCGTGAAACAAAAATTATTGGGTAATAAACCAAAGGCTGAACTACCGATTGCCGGAGAGTTTGTACGCATTGGCGAGGGTCAGTATGATTGGGCTTTTGTGACTAAAAGCGGTCATGTCTATAAACTAGCGGGCGTTAATAGCGATGGAAAATTTAAGTATGAACCGCTCTCAGGAGTACAAGGAATTATCGAGCAAGATGGCAAAGTTATATTTGAACCACAAACACAAAATCTTCCCGTCGCTTTGCCACAAGAGCCTGCGTCAGGCTATCCATTCGCAAAATACAACGATCCTCAAGAGGATGGTTTTGATTGGATCGTCGTAACCAAAAGCGGCAGAGTGTATAAATTTGAAGGGTTTGATGAAGATAGCAAGAGTTTCTTCTACACTCCAGTTGATGGCCTTAAGGCGCAGCCAAAAGGCGATGAGGTAGAGATTTTACCCGGTAGCTAATGGCTTCAAAGGCGTTGGCCTTTGGCCAACTCTACAATCTCTTTTTTTATCTTCTCTTCTCCTCTTTCTAAAATATCTGCATGTGTGGCATTTTGTATAGTGAGAACTTTTTTAAGATTTTTGATATAGGGTCGAAGCTTTTCAAATGTAACCCGTGGTGTCGTATCGTCATATTCAGCCAAAAAAACGGTAGTTGGAGCATCGGTTTGCTGGATATATCGGTAGGTAGGAAAGGGATGGCGCACCAAAAGATTAGCCGGATAGATAGGGTAGCGGAGCCGGGCCAAATGGGTAATGGAGTGGTAGGGCGTAATAAGCACTACCCCATCTACCGCAAAGCTCGCTGCTATGTAGGCTGCCCCACCAGTACCTAGGCTGCGGCCTACTACAATATTGTGCGAGGTGCGAAAGTGTTCGTAGACCTTTTTCGCCGCTGAAAAAATCGCCTCTTGACTTGGGTTTCCTTTGGAGTTGCCATAACCAGGATAGTTAAAGACTACGATATTAAAAGGCAAATTGGCAAAAAGAGATAGAGCCTCTAAGGCGTTGTTAGCGTTGCCCCCAAAATAGAAAATGGTAGTATCGCTTTTTTTATCTCTCACCCCCACTTCCAGTCCATCTAGAAAGACTCTTTTGGCACCTGGCGGTAGATCTACCTCTTTGGGAGCCAAGTCTGGGCGAAAGATGAGTCGCTCTTGGAAAAAGTAGAGGTACAAACCTCCTACGAGATAGAGTAGTGCTAAAAATAGCAGCCACTTCATGAGAGGCGGTGCTTGTAGTCGCAGTAGTCGAATCGGCGCACGATCTCAAGCCGGCCATCTTTGTGGAGTATGGCCAAAGAGGGGAGTCTAATGCCGTTGAAAGTGGTGTTTTTAACAAAAGTGTAGTGGATCATATCCTCAAAAATTATTTTTTGGCCAATCTGCAAAGGTTCGTCGAAGCTGTAATCACCAATGATATCTCCAGCTAGGCAGCTGTTGCCGCCCAGGCGGTAGGTGTAGGGTTTTTGGCCAGGGTTGGCGGCTCCTCTAACTTCCGGACGATAGGGCATGGCCAAGACATCTGGCATATGGGCCTCGGCAGAGGTATCAAGGATGGCAATATCGATGCCGTTGTGGATTATATCCACCACGCTGGCTACCAGTACGCCTGTTTGCCACCCTACCGCTTCACCGGGCTCCAGATAGACCTCCACATCGTATCGCTTTTTGAAATCTCGAATCGTTTGGATAAGCAGCTCTTTGTCGTACCCCTCTTTGGTGATATGGTGGCCACCACCAAAATTTATCCACTTGCATCTTGGGATATACTCGCCAAACTTCTCCTCAAAAGCCTCCAATACTTTGACTAGACTCTGGGCGCTCTCCTCACAAAGAGCATGAAAGTGCAGTCCCTCGATCGCCTCCTCCCAGACAAACTCCTTTTTGGTAGTGCCAAGACGGCTATAGGCTCCACAAGGGTTGTACAGATCCACTGGAGCCGCCGAGTATTCGGGGTTGACCCGCATGCCGATACTAATGGCTGGATTGCTCTTTTTGACGAGGGCTTTGTATCGTTGCAGCTGGCTAGGAGAGTTAAAAACGATATGATCGCTCATCTTAGCTATCAGCTCTATCTCATCCTCCTTGAAGCCAGGAGAGTAGGTGTGTACCTCGCCTCCCAGCTCCTCGAAAGCCAGCTTCGCCTCCCACAGCCCACTGGCCGTAGCGCCATGTAGATACTTTCGCACCAGCCCAAAGGTGCTCCACATGGCAAACCCTTTGAGGGCCACGAGGATCTTGGCCCCGCTTTGGTGCTGCACCTCATCCAAAATCTTTAGATTTCGCTCCAGCAGCACCTCTTCACATAGGTAGCAAGGTGTTGGGATTTGATCGAGTACCTTTTCAAGAGCGCTATTTGCCACCAAAAACCTTTTGAAGCAGTTGGGTCGTACGAGCGGCGGTAGTTGTGCGAATCGCCTTTTCTTGCTCTTCGATCATCTTGTAGATGCCCTGCAAAGTCTTGTTGGTCACATAAGTGCTCAGATCCTTGGCCTCCTCTTGGCCTTGGCCCATTCCAAATGCTCCCATAGCCATTTGGGCATATTTGTTGTCGGTGTACCGCTTGCCATACTTTTTGTAGTAGCTCATCATCGTCTGGTAGTATTTTGTGACGTTTTGGCTCTCCATATGTTTTTTGATAATAGGTGCGATTTTTTTGGCCAATTTTTGGCCAGCGTGGGTTTTGAAGTATTTGGTGATGGCGTTGGGCTCTTTACTCATTACCAACTTTTTAGCCTCTTCTATCTTGAGCTCTTTGATAGTATCTATAAGCACTTTTGCCGTTTGGGGTACGGCCTCCTCTGCCGCTCGGTTCATGGAGAGCTCAAACTGATCCACATATTTGCCCATCCCCACTTTTTTGAGAGTCGAAGCGACCCCTTGAAGATTTTTTGGCAGACCTATTTTGACAAGAGGATTTTTATAAAAGCCGTTTTCCTTGCCAAGAGTGGCAATCGCCTTTTTTACACCAAACTCCAAAGCTTGTTTAATTGCGCTGCTGTTTTGGTCGCTTTGTCTCTTTTGGTCTGTAATGCTCGAGCTTGCCCCCTTACCATACTCTTTAGCTATTGAGCCTAATGTATCCATCCATCCAGCTTGGAGCGCTACGCTCAGCACTAAGGCTATAGGTATGAGTTTTTTCATTTGATCTCCCTCGTTTTGCTTGGATCCATCTCCAGTACATGCCAGGGCAATCCTTGGCGATTTAACTCCTCCATAAAGGGATCTGGATCGAACTGCTCTAGGTTCCACACACCCGGCTTGTACCATTTGCGCTCCAGCATCATTTTCGCCCCTATCATCGCCGGCACGCCTGTAGTATAGCTCACGCACTGGCTGAAGACCTCTTTATAAGCCTCTCGGTG
>JALWCE010000076.1 GCA_027036935.1 Nitratiruptor sp.
GAGTTGCAACCACTTGCAAAGAGCTATGAGATAGAACTCGGTCTATCTCAAGAGACGAAAAATCTCTATAAAGTTTTTGCCTACAACAAAAAATATGGCGACTTGGCGATGTTTGTGCAAAATGTAAAACTCAAGCTTCCCCAAAATATTATTATTACACCAAATGTATTCGAGTACCTCATTGAACGCTTCACATCAATCAAAAAAACGATTACATTTGCCGAAAGCTGCACAGGTGGGCTCCTTGCATCGCTTCTGACAAAAATTCCTGGCTCTTCCAATATTTTTCATGGCTCTCTTGTAACATATGCCAATACAATCAAGCATGCTTGGCTTGGAGTCAAAGAGGAGACACTACAAAAATATGGAGCTGTCAGTGAAGAGACAGTTGAAGAGATGCTAAGAGGTGCCCTCAAAGTTTCCAAAGCAGATTATGCAATCGCTATAAGCGGCATAGCTGGACCTGGTGGAGCTACCCCTACCAAACCTGTTGGTACAGTGGTTGTCGGATGTAGCAATAAAAAAGAAGCGATCATAGAGATAATGCACTTTGAGGGAGATAGAAATTACATCCAATATCAAGCCGCAATGTATGGAGTCTTTTTGCTCTTTACATTGGCAAAAGAAGATCTTTTTTGATTTTTTTGCAAAACTCTTGACAAGGAAAAATTTTTTGCTTATAATTTCACCCACATTCGTTGAGGGAACACCGAAACGAAGAGGTTGACCCCTTAGCTCAGTTGGTAGAGCAACTCCCTTTTAAGGAGTGGGCCGTTGGTTCGAATCCAACAGGGGTCACCACTTGCGACCCCTTCATCTAGTGGCCAAGGATGCCACCCTTTCACGGTGGTCACAGGGGTTCAAATCCCCTAGGGGTCGCCACAATGGTCGCTTAGCTCAGTTGGTAGAGCGCTTGCCTTACAAGCAAGTGGTCAGTGGTTCGAGTCCACTAGCGACCACCACTTGGAGCGGTAGTTCAGCTGGTTAGAATGCCGGCCTGTCACGCCGGAGGTCGCGGGTTCGAGTCCCGTCCGCTCCGCCACGTTGAATCTTCGTCAATTTGTTCAATTTCTATCCATACTTCTAACAATACTTTTCCCTCTTTTCACGCTATAATATTGGTTTAGTTTTCTTTGCAAAGGTTTTTTATGAGTAGTATATTAAGTGAATACCGTCAAGCCGCAAAAATTAGAGGACTCAACGCCAAAGAGAGTAACTTTATTTATGAATATGCGCAAAAATTGCATTTAGACCCCAACCGTACCCTTGTCAATAAGCAGTTTTTTGATGCGATCGTAAAAGAGTATAAAAAAAATAATCCAAAACCAGACGAAATTTTTATCAACACGATCAAAGAAAAACTCAACTTTATCCCAGCACTCGCTCGCCGTCTATACTCCTCTAAGGAGATTCCCAAAAATCAAAAGGCAAAATTTTACTTCTCTAGTACCGATTATGTGCCTATAACGCTTTCTACACAATATGATAGCTACGCTTTATGGAAAGTAGAGCTTCATGGTAAAATGGATATGCTTAAACCAAAAATGCAAGGTTTTATCATTTTTGAAGAGAAGCATCTTATTGCATACAAGTTTGATGCCGTTATTGAAGATGTTCTTATTTTTCATAATGAAAAATTCCTCAAAATTCCCCATAGTGACAATCTCAAAGTATTGGCTAAACGAAGATATCCCCGTATAGATGTCAATATCCCCGGAGTCGTTAAAAGAAAAGGTAAACTTCGGGATAACCCCTATTATAAATGTACGATCTGCAACCTTTCCGAAGGAGGAGCAAAAATATGCGTAGGAGAAGATCTTTTTCATCCGGGTGAGGAGCTTGAGCTAAAATTCAAGCTCAATATGGAAGATATGGAGATCCAAAGCAAAGTAATCGCCAAAATAGCTTATGAAGCACCTGGCCAATATGGCGTTCAGTTTCTTCATATGGATCCTCATATGCGGTTTATTTTGAATAAATATATCAATATGTACCTCAAAGAGAGTCCTCTTTAATTTTTGATATGGTTAGCAACAACTCATCCCTCGTAAAAAATCTTCCAAGATTTTTGCATGGTCAAAAACCAATCTCTCCCAAGGAATCTCCTCTAATGCGACGATATGGGCCACTTTGGCATCATCAGCTCCCTTAGGCACGCCCATAGCTGTACAGACAAAAGTGATAGAGATAGTATGAAATCTCGGATCCCTTTTGGGATCGCTGTAGACATTAAAGAGTTTAAACTCCTCAATTTGTAGATCCGTCTCCTCTCTCATCTCTCGTACCAGCGCATCTTCTACTCTTTCACCAATCTCCACAAACCCACCCGGCAATGCCCAGCCATAGGGAGAATTTTTCCGCTCGATCAGTACGATTCCTTGAAAATCTCGTTGATTAAATATCTTGATAATCCCGTCTACAGCCACATATGGGGTAGAGGGTTCAAAAGGATAGGTATACATTACTCACCTTTTTAAAACTTTTTTGAGTTGATTGAGAGATCTGGTATTGATGATATCATCTTTTTCACACCAGCCTCGTCTTGCCTGATTGATACCATATTCCATATAGCGCAGCGAAAAGATATTGTGGGCATCAGAATTAATTGCCATTTTTACCCCCATCTCTTTGGCCATTTTAGCGTGGATATCGGTAAGGTCGAGCCGTTCAGGTTGAGCATTGATCTCTAGATGAATATTGTACTCTTTAGCTTTGGCCAAAATCTGCTCCATATCCAGCTCTATTGGCTCTCGTATACCAATCATTCGACCCGTAGGATGGGCCAAGATATTAACGTAAGGATTCTCAAAAGCTCGCAAAATCCGTCTGGTTTGACGATCTTTAGAGAGAGTAAACTTGTAGTG
>JALWCE010000077.1:0-2975 GCA_027036935.1 Nitratiruptor sp.
CTCAAGAGATATAAAATCTCCTTGCAAAAGATCCAATATCGTAATTACTCAACTTTCAATAACCCTATGTTAAAATAAACAATAATTATCCAAAGGGCTTTGATGCAAAAAGTAAAAATCGATGCAAAAACTATCCAAAAAACAGTAAAAATCTCTCAAGCTATCGAAGGATACAAAAGTGCTGATAAAAAGATAGTAGAAGAAGTGAAAAAAATCAGGGAAAAATATGCCATCAAAGTATCGCTTCGTAAAAAGTGATATCTACTATCCTAATAGCAATGTCCCCAAAAACAGGCTCAATATAAAAGATCCTCAAAAACTACATCAATTAGAAAGTGAACTTTTAGAAGAGGCCTATAAAATATTTATCGATGAACTAAATATTGCAACAAAGTTTGATGAAGCATACTTCAAAGCACTCCATAAGAGAACCTTTGAATCACTCTATGATTGGGCAGGGAAATATAGAGATTTCAATATGGCTAAGGGTGAGAGTAGATTTTGTGATGGCAAGTATGTAGCGAGTTATTCACAAAAAATTTTTCAAGAACTCGCACAAGAAAACTATCTTAAAAACTACTACAATAAACCTAAAGAGGAATTTGCCAAAAGATTAGCCTATTATAAATGTGAACTGATAGCATTACATCCTTTTTATGAGCTCAATGGACGAATCACAAGGCTCTTTTTTGATCTCATTGCAATATATAACGGCTATGAACCTATCGATTATTCTAAAATTATGCCACAAGAATATATTGACGCTTCAATAGATTATGTAATGCTTGCAGACTCTTCAAAGATGGAACGAATTATCTTACAAGGTTTAAAAAAGGCAGATAGATGAAACTTCGCTTCAAAGAGCAACAATACCAAATAGATGCAGTTAACGCCATATGTGATATTTTTGACGGACAGCCGAGAAAGAGTTTAATAAAAAATATTTTTGATAGAGAAATCAAAAAAAGCGGCCTCATTGAAGACGAGATTATTTATAACACTTTTGCAAATCCAAAGCTTCTTTTGGGTGAAGATGAGATTTTAAAAAATCTACAAAAAGTGCAACAGCAAAACTCTCTCAAATCAGATAGAAAACTTGAGAGTCTCAATTTTACTGTGGAGATGGAGACGGGTACTGGTAAAACCTATGTCTACACCAGAACGATTTTTGAGCTCAATCGCCGCTATGGATTTAGTAAATTTATCATTATGGTGCCAAGCATTGCTATACGAGAAGGAGTGCATAAAAGTTTAGAGATGACCCAAGAGCATTTTAAAGAGATTTTCGGCAAGAAGCTGAGATTTTTTATCTATGATACCAAGCGACCAAGCAATCTCACAAATATCAAAAGCTTTGCCGAAAGCAACGATATTTGGGTAATGATAATGAATTATCAAGCCTTCGCTACTAAATCGAAAGAATCGAGAAAAATCTATGATGAGCTTGATCTCATGAATTCTAATAAGCCTATTGATGTAATCCGCTCCACGCATCCAATTCTTATCATCGATGAGCCGCAAAAGTTTGGAGCTACGGCTGAAAGCAAGCTCAAAGAGTTTGATCCGCTCTTTATCTTACGCTACTCCGCTACACACAAAAAAGATTTTCATAAAGTATATAGGCTTGATGCGATTGATGCATACAATAAAAAGCTTGTTAAAAAGATAAGCGTCAAAGGCATAGAGGTCAAAAACACCACTGCAACGACTGGGTATCTCTATCTTGATGAGATACTTGTAAGCAAAGAGCACTTCCCAAAAGCCAGACTTGAATTTGAAATCAAGCAAAAAAATGGCATCAAAAGAGTCCTTAAAATCCTTAAAGAGGGAGACAATCTCTATGAGCTTTCCAATAATCTCACTGAATACAAAGAGGGCTTTATTATCAAAGAGATCAATGCGCTCACAAACTCCGTCACGCTTCTTAATGGCATTATCCTAAGACCCGGTGAAGCGGTGGGAGAAGTGAATGAAGATCTGCTTCGCCGTATCCAAATACGAGAAACCATTCGCAGCCACTTTGAAAAAGAGGAGGAGCTTTTTAATAGAGGTATCAAAGTTTTGAGTCTCTTTTTTATCGATGAAGTAAGAAAGTATCGCGATTATGACCAGCCAGATACCAAAGGCGAGTATGCAAGGATTTTCGAGGAAGAGTATGAAAAAATTAAAAATGAGATGAAAGATCTTTTTAATAAAGAGTATTTTGACTATCTGGAGAATTTTGACGTAGAAAAGATCCATCAAGGCTACTTTTCTATCGATAAAAAAGGAAGACTTGTTGATCCAAAAACCGATAGAGAGGGCAATGCAAAGGATGAGAGTGCCTATGAGCTCATTATGAAAAACAAAGAGCAACTCTTAAGCTTTGAAGAACCCGTGCGATTTATCTTTTCGCACTCGGCTTTGCGAGAAGGGTGGGATAATCCCAATATCTTCCAAATCTGCACCCTTCGCCATACAAAATCTACAATCTCCAAGCGCCAAGAGATAGGAAGAGGGTTGAGGATTTGTGTGGATAGGAATGGCGAGAGAGTAGATGCGCAAAAAGTTGGTGAAGATGAATTTTTTGAAGTAAACAACCTCACTGTCATCGCCAATGAGAGCTATGAAGTGTTTGCAAAAAGCTTGCAAAAAGAGTATCTTGAGACAATCAAAGATAGACCGCTTACTTTTAGTGTGGACAATCTCAAAGGTTTAAGATTAAAAGATAGAGAAATAGATGAGCAATTAGCAAATAAACTTGTCATATTTTTTGCAAAAAATGATTATATAGATGATGATGGTGTTTTTACCCAAAAACTCTATGAAGATTTAGAAAAAGATACATTGCAACTCCCGGAAAACTTCCGAGAATATAAAGAAGAAATCTTCAAGATTATTCAAAGAATAGAGAACTCCACAATCCTCAAAAATATGATCGAAAATGAAAAATCCAAAAATGTAAAGGTAGAAAAGCTTACACCTAATGAAAATTT
>JALWCE010000077.1:2985-28303 GCA_027036935.1 Nitratiruptor sp.
AATAGAGCAAAAAGAGCAAATCAAAACCACAGATATAACGAATCAATCAATGTTTGCTACTACAAAGAGAAAAATTATCGAAAGTGATATAGCCCTTGGCAGTATAGCAATAGATCTCATTGGTGAGCTTGCAAAATCGACGTACCTCAAAAGAGCAACAATTGGCAGAATCTTACAAAACATTAGTCCTAACAAATTTGCAATGTTTAAAATTAATCCTGAAGATTTTATCATCAAAGTAGCTAATATAATCGAAGAAGAAAAAGCCACCACCTTCATCCAAAGCATCGCTTACGATACAAGCGGAGAGTATGATACTGAGATTTTTACGATCAATAATTTCAAAGGCAAGCTTGAAGAGGATATCATAGAAGTCAAAAAGCATATCTATGACTATTTGAAGTATGATTCTCAAATAGAAAAAGCCTTTGCAAAAGATTTGGAAAATGGCGACATTGTAGTGTATGCCAAACTTCCAAGCAAATTCAAAATCCCTACACCTGCTGGATACTATAACCCCGATTTTGCGATTTTATTCAAAAAAGAAAAAACAATTTACTTCATTGCTGAAACCAAAGGAAGCCTCAAATCTATGGAGCTTAGAGGCAAAGAGAAGGCAAAAATAGAGTATGCTAAGAGACATTTTGAATATCTATCGGATCTGCAAAAAGATGATGAGAGCAAATTGATCTATAAAGTGGTTAAGAGTATCGAAGATCTCGATTTTGTATAAGAAAAACAAATATTCATTACTATATTCATTACTATGATACAAAAGAAGGAAATTATGATACAAAAATCCGAGGCCAAAGAGCTTGAAGCCCTTATTTACGGCGTTTTAGAAAAATTCTTCTCAAATCCTGCATCCGGAGCCACCTTATCTATCTTCCATCTATCCCTATATTCAAGCTTAGAAAAACATTTTTATATCTTTCCTTCCAATATAAAGCCTAGAGACAAATTTTGATTTTTTGATAGAATTAGAACCATCATGATGAAGTATTCTTAGTAGGATAATTTTTATGAAAAAAATGACTTTCAAAGAACTTGCTTACATCCTTTTTTCACTTATTTTGCCAATATGTATATGAATATATTCACGAAGACTATCTATCACGAAAAATCTCGCAAAAGAAATTTCAATGCAATGGCTCCATCCTGATCTTGTAGGGGTCTATTTTCCTATTGCAGCATTTATAGATCAAAGCGAAGAGTTTAGAGACGAATTAAAAAGATTATCCACCTTATTTGGGATTGGCGTTATAAAACTAGATATCGTAGATCCCGATGCATCATCAATAATTTTCCTAGCTCAACATAAAGCCTCATTAGATTGGGATACCATAAATAAATTGGCCAATGAAAACAAAGACTTCAAAAATTTTATAAGTCGAATTAAAAAGGATATCGCTACTAAAGAAATTAGAAAGGAGGAGTTCGATAAAGTTTTGTCGAGGGATACCTTGATTGGAAAATCTCTACTTGGGGATAAAAAATAATCTTGGTATTGGCTTTTTCATGGTGCGGACGAGAGGACTCGAACCTCCACGGGATCGCTCCCACCAGAACCTGAATCTGGCGCGTCTACCAATTCCGCCACGTCCGCTTTGAAGCAAAATTATATCATAACTCAGTAAAAATTTAGTACACTATGCACACTACACTAGTACAATAAAGGAGGAAGAATGCAGATCAGTCCCGAGGGGGTACTTACTCAACTTGGTTATCGACCAGATCCTACCCTTTTGGAGCAGTTCCAAAAAGCCGCTCAAAATACTCCCGGTTTTCAAAAGATTTTCAAACATCTCGTAACGCTCAACGATCATTTGAAAAACTATTATGGGTTTGTTGCACTTTCAAACTCAAATCCCTATTTCAAAATTAAAATAGAATCTAATGATCCAGCCATTATCAAAAGAGCTACAGAAGAGATTCAAAAATGGGCCAACAAATATAAAGTACGCCTTCAAAAAGTAGACAATACCCATACCTATTATATTACAGAGGTTGATTGACATACGCCCCACGCATTTATGCGTGGGGCGTATGTCAACAAATAGGGATTAGGCTTTAGATCTGCGGTTATAGCCATTTTCGTCTCAACGTAGCCACCGACTCGGCTTTGCTGGAGGGGATAGAGAAATTGATACTCCACCCCCTAAAGGAGATGGATTCCCGCTCCCCTAAGCGACCTTAGGTTGCTGACGGGCATTTTAGGTCAGGTGTATCCCACCTTGACCAGCGGATTTGGTTTTTATCCACTATTGAGTATTATATCAAAAATCAGGCTACGCCTGAATGACCTTATGGAGGTATTATGAGTTTTCCACAGTTTACCGTCACAGAAGAAAATCTTGATCGTCAAAAGGAGTTGGTGCTCCAAACGATTGAAGAGAATAAAAATAAAATTCAAGAGCTTTTGAAAATCGAAGATAAAACATATGACAACTTCGTACGTCCCTTGCAGCTAATGGAGGAGAAGCTGGGCTTTTATTTTAGTCCCATATCCCACCTCAACTATGTCAAAAACTCCCCTAAAACGGAGGAGGTGTACAACGCCCTTTTACCGCATCTGGCTACCTACCATACCGAACTTGGCCAAAACGAAAAGCTTTACGCAGGGCTAAAGTATGTGATGGAGCACGAAGAGCTAGAGGGCGAGCGTAAAAAGGTGCTTACCGATATGCTTATAGAGTTTGAGCTTAGCGGCGTGGCGCTAGGAGAGGCGGCTAAGGAGGAGCTCAAAAAGATCAATATAGAGCTCAGCGAGCTTAGTAGCGCTTTTGCCCAAAATCTGCTCAAAGCTACCGATGCGTACGAGATGATCCTCACCGACCCAAAAGATGTGGAGGATATGCCCAAGAGTTTGCTCCAAAGCGCCAAAGTAGATAATGGGTGGCGTTTTACCCTTAAACAACCTAGTTATATCGCCTACATGACCTATGGTCCCAACCGCCAGCGTCGTGAGGAGCTCTACAGAGCCTATGTCACCAGAGCGCCTCAGAACGAGGAGCTGATCTACCAAATTCTTGAGCTTCGTCACAAAAAGGCTGATTTGTTGGGGTTTGATAACTATGCACAGCTAAGCCTTGAGACCAAGATGGCAAAGAGTCCGGAAGCGGTGGTGCGCTTTTTGGAAGAGCTTGCCGCCAAGAGCCGCCCTCAGGCCCAAAGGGAGTTCGAGCAGCTGCGGGCTTTTGCCAAGGAAAATGGAGCCAGTTACGAGCTGCAAGCCTTCGATATCGCCTACTGGAGCGAAAAGCTCAAAGCGGCTCAATACAGCGTAGATGATGAGGCCTACAAGCCCTATTTTGAAAAAGAGGCCACCTTGCAAGGGCTTTTTAGCTTTTTACATAAGCTTTTTGGACTGCGTTTTCAACGGATAGAAACACCCGTTTGGCATCCAAGTGTGAGTTGCTACGAGATCTCTTTGCCCCATCGGCTAGTAGGGCGACTCTATGTGGATTTAGAAACCAGAGAGGGCAAACGTGGGGGTGCTTGGATGGATGAGTGGATCACTCACCATATTGACGAAAATGGGGAAGTGGTCCATCCTGTGGCCTACATCGTGGCCAATTTTGCTCCAGCTACCGATACGCAGCCAAGTTTGTTGCGACCAGATGATGTGGTGACACTCTTCCACGAGATGGGGCACGCCTTGCATCATCTGCTAAGCGAAGTCAAGGAGCCGGCTCTTAGCGGTATTTCGGGAGTAGAGTGGGATGCGGTAGAGTTTCCCAGCCAATTTTTGGAAAATTTCGCCTACGAAGAGGAGGTTTTGGGGCTTTTTGCTAAACATTACCAAACAGGCGAGCCTTTGCCAAAGCATATGATCGCCAACCTCAAACGGGCCAAAAATTTCCAAAGCGCTATGGCGATGGTGCGTCAACTTGAATTTGGACTTTTTGATATGTTGGTACATATGCAGTGGCCTGTAGATGTGCAAAAGGTGCTTGATGAGGTACGGGATCGAGTGAGCGTGGTGCCAACACCTAAGTACAACAAATTTCAATGGGGATTTAGCCATATCTTTGCCGGTGGATATGCGGCCGGGTACTATAGCTATAAGTGGGCGGAGGTGCTCAGTGCAGACGCTTTTTTTATGTTTGTGGATAACGGCATCTACAATGACGAGATAGCCCAGAGCTATCTGCAAGAGATACTTTGCAAAGGGGGAAGCCGCCCGGCGATGGAGAGTTTCAAAGCTTTCGCCGACCGAGAGCCCCAGAGTGAAGCGCTCTTGAAGCTTTGCGGTATAGGGGAGTGATGCATACCGAACTTTTGCTAGCTAGACAACCTATTTTGGACAAAGAGGAGAGGATCTACGGCTATGAACTACTCTATAGATCCAGCCACTCTTTGGCCAATCAAAAATTTGACGATATGCAAGCAACAAGCCATACCCTTATGGCTCTTTTACACTCTGTGGATTTTAACGATCTTTTAATGGGCAAAAAGGGATTTATCAACGTAGACGCCAAAATGCTCTCCACGCAGATTCTAGAACTTTTGCCAAAAGAGCAGTTTGTGATAGAGGTGCTTGAGAGCGTGGATCTTATCAGCGCAAAACCCCTTTTACAAAAGGCCCGTAAAGAGGGATGGAGCTTGGCATTAGACGATTTTATCTGTAACGCTTCGACGCTAAAAAATTTAGAGGAATTTATAGAGCTTTTTGACATCATCAAGTTTGATATGCTCGATCCTAGGAACGATCCAGACACCTTTGCGCAGGCTCTTGGAATTTTGCGTCGCTATGGAGTACGAGCTTTGGCCGAAAAGGTGGAGAGCCAAAAGGTTTATCACGAGCTTAAAGGGTTGGGATTTGAGCTCTTTCAAGGCTACTACTTCGCAAAACCGCAACTCCATGCTACTAAAACTATCAATCCTACCAAATTAAAAATTTTAGAGATTTTGGCTATAGACCCCAATCAAACCGACAGGATTGTCCAAGCGCTCAAAGAGGAGCCAGATTTAGCCCTTGGATTGTTGCGGCTTATCAATTCGAGTTTTTTTGCTCTGCGTCGCCCCATTAGCAGCGTACGCCAAGCCCTTTTGTATCTTGGCGTGGATAATCTTCGCAAATGGCTGCTGTTAATGCTGTATGCCAAAAATGAGCCAGACCCAAGCAACAACGCCCTTTTACAAAGCGCAAAGATCCGAGCTCAGTTTATGTCCAAAGCGGCAAAAGAGTGTGGTCTTGACGGGGAAAAAGCCTACTTGAGTGGGATATTGTCCCTTGTTGAGTCGATTTTAGGTATGCCTACCGAAGAAGTGATAGCTAAGATGCCTTTTTTGGATAAAGAGGTTGAAGCCGCTTTATTGGGAGAGGAGAACGCCTACGCAAAACTTTTACACATCGCCCAAGCTCTAGAGCGCGGGGAGTTTTATACAGCTAAAGAGTTGGGCAAAAGTTTGGGACTTAAAGAGGAGCGCCTCGCCCAACTCTATTACGAGGCCTTGCGTAGTAAGGCTTTGTAAAGAGCTTCCAATCTGGGACTTTTTGGGGCAAGATAGCCAAGAAGATTATCCACCTCGCTAGGAGCCCCTTTTTCAAAATCGAGCTGCATTGAGGTTTTAGAGTTGGGGGGCGATTTTTGCAAAAGCTTCACCGCCCTTTGGATATCCTCTTTGGTGATATCGATCCCCTCCTTTTGAGCGATATGAGCAATCTCTTCTAAAAGTTCTTGAAATTCTTCTATATGTTTGCTGGCGATAGTGCCAAAATCTGCCTCATGCAGCGTGGTCAGCGCGGCGCTGGCTGCGATGAAGAGGTACTTTTGCCAGATCGCCTTGTCAATATCCCTTGGAATCTTGATCTTTATGCGAGCTCTCTCCAAGCACTCGGCCAGCTCGCTTGGTTCGGTGACCACCATTGCCCCTTTACCTTTGACTTCGATACCCTGCGAGGTTTTATTGGAGAGGATATAGATCGCTCCTTTGAGTACTTGGCCTCTTGGCAGCAATTTTTTAAGCCTAAAATAGGGTTCGATACCGTTGAGCAAAGGCAAGATAAGAGTATGCTCATCAATATGAGGTACGATCTTTTTGACCGCATCTTCTAGTACGTAGCTTTTGACCGCAAAAATCACTCCGTCGTAGATTTTGTCTTTGGGTGGGGTGGAGTAGATGGGCAGCTGCACTTTTTGGGATTGGCCATTTTCTATGAGGATCAGCTCTTTTGTAGAGGAGCTGATGAGGTCCACATCGCATACTTGAGTAAGCTTGGCGGCCAGATATCCGCCCACACCGCCGCCTCCGACTACGGCTATCTTCATACCTCCTCCTTAGCTAGACGCTCTTTAAGGACTCGTTTGAGCACTTTACCCGTAGCGTTTTTGGGCAGTTTATCTACGATATAGACAGCTTTTGGGACTTTGAAGTTGGCCAGATGCTCTTTGAGATAGCGCTTAATGGCCACTTCATCTATATCGGCTCCATCTTCTAGCTCCACATAAGCTACGGGCACTTCCCCGTTTTTATCATCTTTGACCCCAATGACGGCGGCGGCTTTGATATGGGGATTGTTCATAAGTATCTCTTCGATTTCTCGGGGATAGATGTTGATCCCTTTGGAGATGATGAGATCTTTTTTGCGATCGACGATGAAGATATAGCCATCCTCATCCATATACCCTAAATCTCCGGTTTTTAGCCAGCCGTTTATGATGGTCTCAGCAGTGGCTTCGGGCCGTTTCCAGTAGCCTTGCATCACGTTGTCGCCCTTGACGATAATCTCTCCTATTTGGCCTTTTGGCAGCGCAACCATATCTTCATCTACGATTTTAACTTCTACTCCCGGAATCGCCGGACCCACCGATTTTGGCTTTTGTTTATTAGGACGATTAACCGCCACGATAGGAGAGCATTCGCTCAGTCCGTACCCCTCAAGCAGTTTTCCTCTTTTAAACTTTTTTGAGAAGCGACGCAGCGTCTCCTCTGGTAAAGGGGCCGCACCGCTGACATAAAACTTGACTCTGTTGAGCCAATGAAAGTACCAAGGCAGCTTTGCCTTGGATAGAGCGTTGTAGACATCAGGCACGCCGGTGAAGATAGTGACTCGTTTAAGAAGCATCTGTTTGATGATGTTTGAAAAGGGTCGAATGGATCGAATGATGACCACGGGACTACCAAAGTATAGCGGCATCAAGACCGTAACCGTGAGGGTAAAGGAGTGAAACATAGGCAAATAGACGATAAAACGCTCCTTTGGAGTGATACGTAGCAGCTGCTCGATGCCAAGAATATTTGAGAAAATGTTGCGATAACTCAGCATCGCTCCTTTTGGTTTGCCAGTAGTACCCGAGGTGTAGATAAGTAGGGCAATATCGTCAATATCCGATATAGGTGTTAGCTTTTCATGGGATTGTAGATTGGCCAAAATTTCGCTAAAGGCTATATTGTGCTCATCTAATCCGTTATATTCTCCCTCCCAAATAATCTTTTCTACCTCCGTTTTGCTCAAAACATTTTGCAGCTCTTTGGAGTACTGGGCGCTGGCAACGAGGAGTTTGGCCTCAGAGTCGTTGAGGATGTAGTGGACCTCCTCCTCTTTTAAAAAGTTGTTGATGGGCACTGGGATGGCTCCAAGCTTTTGGACGGCAAGAAGCGCTACTATAAATTCTAAGGAGTTGGCCAAAAAAAGTCCCACTCTATCCCCTTTACGGATACCCAAAAGCTCTAAAAATCTAGCAAAAGTATCGACTTTGAGCAAGACTTTTTGAAAATTGACTTTTTGATCCCCTATAAAATAGGCGGGGGCTTTGGGTCTGGTGGTGGCGTGATGGCGAAGCACCTCGTAAAAGGAGTTGTAACGGTAATCAAACATCTTAGTACCTATAAGCTAAAGAGAAATTGAGCAAATGGGCGTTACCCTCGTCAAATTTTCCTATAATGCCGTTATTATTGCGAGCGGCTGGGGAGATGGTACGCTCTGTTTTGTAATCAAAAAGATAACTTATACCAAAACGCAATGTATCGCTGTATCTATAAAGTGCGCCCAAAGAGAGGATATAGGCATCTGCGTCTGGTAGCTCAAAGCCTACTCGGCTCTGTGGAACAGGAGACTGATCGTAAGCAAACCCTATCATTGTGGTAAGTTTTGAGGTGCTGTTGTGGGTGATACCCACCCGAAAGGTGTTGGTATCTCTCCAGTTTTTGGCTTTTGGACGGCCAAGTACCGCTTCAACGCTTGGATCATCAAAATCAAAATCGAGGGTTTTGTATTCGCTCCAGAAAGTCCGCTCATATGTGACCTCTACCTTGGTGGTTTGGCTAATACGAAGTGCTCCGGCAAGCGTCCAAGTAGAAGGCAGCGGGACCGTAACCTTTGCCGCGGTATGGTAGGGGATGAGGGTATTGAGATCTTTTGGATCTTTTGTCAATAAAAAAGCCCCCAAATATCCCGTGGCGTGTCCTTTTTCTTTAAGGTCGATTTTGGATCTAAAAGTAGTGGCAAAGGTAAGCTGGGAATCTGGTCGATAGGAGAGAGCTAGATTATAACCCCATCGCAAGTCGGTGTCACCTTTCATATCCTCTTTGAAAAGATGGGGATATTTGACCTTGACTTTGCCGTCGCTATAGAGTGCGCGCAGGCCCCCGCCGATACTTAGCGTATCGCTCAGTTTGTACGAGAAGCTCGGATTGATCTCGCCTACTCTAAGAGTAAACTCCTCCGCGCTCCAAATCTGAGGCTGGCTGTGCCACCTCTTTGAAAGACCTGCTGGAGTGACCAGACTAAGACCAAATCGCACTCCTTTGTACTCTTTGCTTACCCAGTGCATATGGGGGACCAAAAAGGCTTCCGATTTACTTTTGGCGTTTGCTTGTTTGAGCTTGCTCTCAAAAGGATAGTAGACTTTGCCTTTAAAACGGATCGAGGGCAGATAGATGGCTGTGGCGCTAAGTTCAAAAAAGCTTTTATTTGGCATAAAGCTCATATTAGCCGGATTGAAATAAGCGGCGTCCGCATCCTCGGCTCCGGCCACATAGGCGCCGCCAAGGGCGATGCTTCTAGCCGATTGCTCTGGAATTTTGTACGCCGCCCCAAAAGCGGCAAGAGTAAAAATCGCAAAGAAAAAGGGCAGCTTGTTCATTATTTATCCTTAAAATAACAAAATTTATACAATTGTAACAAAGGATAGGATAAAATAGGATAAAATTATAGTTTTTGAAAAATTCAAGCGTACATACAATTTCGTTACCAAAAGGAAAGAGATGATCAACATATTTGGCAAAAAACTCAAAACCTACGATATACCCCAAGAGGAGCTTCAAAAGTATCAATGGGCGAAGATAAAGGTAAAAGACAAGGGCGATATCTGGATCAAGCTTTTCCCGCAAGAGGTGCCAAACACCGTGGCCAATTTTGCCTATTTGGCAAAAGAGGGGTTTTATGACGGGTTGAAGTTTCACAGGGTCATCAAAGGCTTTATGGCTCAAGGAGGATGTCCCGAGGGAACGGGGCGAGGGGGACCAGGCTGGGCGATCCAGTGCGAAACAGATAAAAATATCCACAAACATGAAAGAGGGGCGATTAGTATGGCACATGCCGGTAAAGATACGGGGGGCAGTCAATTTTTTATCTGTTTTGTGGATTGTCCACACCTTGACGGGGTCCACACTGTCTTTGGCCAGATCCCAAAAGAGGATGCGAGTTCCTTTATGACGCTTGATATGATTGATCAAAACGACATAATAGAAAAAATCGAAATTTTAGAAAATAAAGAGTAGATGTTTGGTCTGTATCGAGTCAGCGCTCTCTCTCCAAAGCTCTTTTTGGCAGATATAGAAGCCAATGTAGAGCGCCTACGCTCTTTGATCCATCTGCATAAAAAGAGCGCTTTTATCCTTTTTCCGGAGCTCTCTTTGACTGGCTACACTCTTCAAGACCTCTTTTATCAAGAAAATATAGCCCAAAGAGTACTTCAAGGATTGCAAAAATTAGCTAGCGGCGTGATGGAGAATATTGTTATTGTAGGTGCGCCTTTGTGGTATGAGGATAGGCTGTATAACTGTGCGGTAGTGTTGTATGAGGGCAAGGTGCAAGGGATCGTACCCAAAACCTACTTAGCCAATTACCGAGAATTTTACGAAAAGCGCTGGTTTAGCAGCGGTAAAGATATAAAAAATACCACGTTACTCGGAGCCCCTTTTGGGGTGGAACTGCTTTTTGAAGCTGGGGAGGTGCGTTTTGGGATCGAAATATGCGAAGATCTGTGGAGCGTCATACCCCCCTCCTCCTACCAAGCCGCTAGCGGCGCCTCGCTGCTTTTTAATCTCTCGGCCAGCGACGAGCTCGTAGGCAAACATGCCTACCGAAAGCAGCTGGTTCAAAACCAAAGCGCTCGGTGTGTTGCCGCTTATATCTATGCCAGTAGCGGGCCTTGGGAGAGCGGTGCGGATCTATGCTATGGCGGAGCTACGATTATTGCCGAAAATGGCGTTTTATTGAGCGAGGGAGAGAGATTTGCTCTAGAAGATAGCGGCTGCGTCGCCGATATCGATATCCACAAACTTCGCTCGCTGCGCCGGGCCGAGACCAGTTTTGCCGATACTTCCAAGCTCTCTTATCGGATAGTGGAGCTTGGTGAGCCAATACCTAGCAACGGGCGTAAAAGGTATTACGATCCCCACCCTTTCATACCAAGCCAAAAAGCCAAAAAAGATGAGGTATGCCGTGAGATATTCTCCATCCAATCTACGGCGTTGGCCCGACGTATCGCTCATATCGGCAATCCCAAACTCCTCATCGGAGTGAGCGGGGGACTAGATTCCACCTTGGCCCTATTGGTGTGTGTGGAAGCGTGTACAAAGCTTAGTAAACCTCTTAAGGATATTGTAGCCCTTTCCTTGCCCGGACCCGGCACCACCCAAGAGACCAAAAAAATCGTTAAAGAGTTATGTCAAAGTCTTGGAGTGCATTTTGAAGAGATCGATATCACCGATGCGGTGCAACAACATCTACAAGCCATCGGTCATAATTTGAAAAGCTTTGATATAACTTTTGAAAACGCTCAAGCAAGAGAGCGCACCCAAATCTTAATGGACAAAGCCAATATGGTAGGAGGCATCGTCGTGGGTACGGGGGATTTGAGCGAAATAGCCTTGGGATTTGCCACCTATAACGGCGATCATATGGCGATGTACCACCTCAACGCCGGCGTACCCAAGACCCTCGTGCGCTATGTGATAGAGTGGGTGGCAAGCCAAAAGCCAGAGCTTGCCAAAACGCTGCTAGCTATCATCAAGCGTCCCATCTCTCCCGAGCTCTTGCCGCCAGAAGAAGAAAAGATCACTCAAAAAACGGAACAGATTATCGGTCCATACGAACTACACGACTTTTTTTTGTACCATTTCGTAAAGTATGGAGCCAGACCTAAAAAGCTTTTATACATCGCCAAGCTCGCTTTTGGACAAAAATATAGCAATAAAGAGCTTAAGAAATATCTAAGAATCTTTTTGAGCCGCTTTTTTGCCAATCAGTTTAAACGTAACGCGATGCCAGATGGGGTAAAAGTAGGCACAATCGCTCTTAGTCCTAGAGGGGACTGGCGTATGGCTAGCGATATAAAAGCCGATATGTGGATAAAGGAGCTTGATGAGTAAGATGCTCGTACACATTTGTTGCAGCGTGGACAGCCACTTTTTTTTACAGCGACTCCAAAAAGAGTACGGCAAAGAGCTCGTGGGCTACTTTTACGATCCCAATATCCACCCGTACAGCGAGTATCGGCTGCGTTTTTTAGACGTGCAAAGAAGCTGTCAAAAGCTTGGCATCCCTTTGTTAGAGGGACCATACGATTACGAATCGTGGTTAGAGGCCGTACGAGGCTTGGAAAAGGAGCCGGAGAAAGGAGCAAGGTGTATGGTCTGCTTTGACAAGCGCCTTAAAAACGCAGCAAGAAAAGCGAAAGAGCTGGGTATCCAACACTATACCACTACGCTACTCGTAAGTCCCCTCAAATCCCAAGAGCAGCTCAAAAAGAGCGCCAAAGCTGTTGATAAAGAGCTAGGAACGAAATTTGTCTTTGTCGATTATAGAAGCGGCGGGGGTACCCAAGAACAAGCCAGAGTGACCAAAGAGCAGCAACTCTATCGCCAAGACTACTGCGGCTGTCTTTTTGGGCTCTCTTTGCAACGAGAGGCCAAAAATCAGCTCATGGACGAGATGATATGTGCGGTAGACAAACAGATTCTCCCCGCCTCAATCGAAGAGCGGCTCACTCTTTATCAAAAGCGTATGGTATTGGAAGAAAAAGGCATAGAGTATACCATCATACGCAAACGCTTTTTAAACTATCGCTTGCTTCGAGGCTTTGTGCGTGTCCAAAAAACGGTAGTGCCTAGCTACATCCTCTCATACTCCCATCTACGGCGAGAGTACGCAAAGGCCAAAATCGAATACATTCATCAAGGAATAGGCTACGCCAACAGGGATGAGATACGGGTGGTGGAGCTTAGATGGCTCAATAGACTTTTACAAACAAATTTCGCCACTACTAAAGAGCTCTATTTTAAAGGTCTGGATCAAAATCAACAGATGCGAGTGCGTCAAGAGATCGATGAAAATATTTATAGTTTGTCGCCGATAATAGTTTTGGATAAAATTCCACAAAAATTTGAGATCCATATCGAGGCTACAAGCTATAAAGATGTCAAAGAGGAGCTCATACTAAAGGATGGATAATGTTGGATGTGATCCAAATTCAAAAAATTCTTCCTCACCGTTACCCCTTTTTACTCGTAGATAGAGTGGTGGAGATGGAGGAGGGCAAGAGTATCAAGGCCTACAAAAACGTAAGTATCAGCGAGCCGGTTTTTGAGGGCCATTTTCCCGGACATCCCATCTATCCGGGTGTAATGATCATCGAGGGTATGGCGCAAGCTGGGGGGATACTGGCTTTTCAAAGCTCTTCTAAAGAGGAGCAAGAAGCGGCCAAAGAGAAAGTGGTCTACTTTATGAGCATCGACAAAGCCAAATTTCGCCAGCCCGTACGACCCGGTGATAGATTGGAGTATCATCTAAGCGTTCTTAAGCATCGAGGGAACATCTGGGTACTCAAAGGTGAAGCGTACGTAGAGGGGAGATTGATGGCGGAGGCCGAACTCAAAGCTATGATAGTGGATAAGTAATGATTTCGCCGCAAGCCATCATCGAAGAGGGGGCAAAGATTGGTAAAAACGTGCGTATCGACGCTCATGTCTTTGTCTCTAAAGATGCTGTAATAGAAGATGGCTGTCATATAGCCTACGGGGCTGCCATTTATGGTAAAACGTTTATAGGAGAGGGGACAAGAATTTTTTCTTATGCTGTAGTAGGCTCGATACCGCAAGATCTCAAGTACAAAGGTGAGGATGTAGAGCTCCTCATAGGACGCTATAACATCATTCGAGAATTTACGCTTTTAAATCCGGGTACCCAAGGGGGAGGGGGAAAGACAAGCATAGGCGATCATAACCTTTTGATGGGGTACGTACATGTAGCACACGATTGCCGTATCGGCAACCATTGCATTTTGGCCAATGCTGCTACCTTGGCCGGACACGTCGAGATTGGGGATTTTGTGGTCATAGGAGGTATGACTCCAATACACCAATTCGTCAAGATAGGCGATTACGCTATGATAGCAGGAGCCAGCGCCGTGAGTCAAGATATTCCGCCTTACTGTTTGGCCGAGGGTAATCGCGCGAAACTTCGAGGCCTCAATCTTACCGGCATCAGGCGGCGACTAGGCAGCGAGGTCATTGATGAGCTCAAAAAGGCTTACAAAGTGCTCTTTGTATCAGGCGGACCTTTGCAGCAAAACGCTCAGCAACTGCTGCAAAGTCCAAATGAACACGTACGAAAACTCGCCCGTTTCGTTGTAGAGACGAAGCGGGGTATCCCATATCGATAAAGAGGAAGAAGATGTTAAAAAAATGTAATTTTTGTGGAAGTTTTGAGAGTAGGGACAATCCGTTGATCGCGGGATTAGATAGCTCCGTATATATCTGTAAGAACTGTATCGTCTCAGCCTATAAGATTTTGTTTGGAGACGAGGAGAAAGAGGAGAGCGAGCTTACCCTTGATTATCTTCCTACGCCAAAAGAGTTAAAAGCGATTTTGGACGAGTATGTAATAGGGCAAGAGGAGGCAAAAAAAGTCTTTAGTGTAGCGGTGTACAACCATTACAAAAGGATTTTCAAACAACCAGAGTTTGAAAGTGAGGATGAGACTGAAATAGCCAAGTCCAACGTCCTTTTTATCGGACCGACTGGCAGCGGGAAGACCTTGATGGCTCAAACGATGGCTAAGGTGCTTGACGTGCCTTTAGCTATCTCAGACGCAACGAGCCTAACCGAAGCGGGATATGTGGGCGAGGATGTGGAAAATATCCTCACCCGACTCTATTTTGCTGCCGATGAAGATATCAAAAAAACGGAGCGCGGCATTGTCTTTATCGACGAGATCGATAAAATTGCCCGCCTTGGCGAAAATCGCAGTATCACTCGAGACGTTAGCGGCGAGGGGGTGCAACAAGCGCTATTGAAGATTATTGAAGGAAGCGTGGTCAATATCAGTCCAAAAGGGGGACGAAAGCATCCAAATCAAGAGTTTATCCCAATAGACACCTCCAACATCCTTTTTATTTGTGGCGGGGCTTTTGATGGTCTTAACGATATTATCAAGCGTCGTCTTGGGGGCAACGTGCTTGGATTTGGACAAGAAAAAAGAAGTAAAAAAGATGAGGAAAATCTGCTGCGCTACGTAGAGACGGAGGATCTTGTCCATTACGGCTTGATTCCGGAGCTTATTGGGCGACTTCATATGATCGCTACTCTTAATCCCCTTGGGCGTGAGGATATGGTGCGGATTTTGACTGAGCCCAAAAATGCTCTAGTCAAGCAGTACAAAAAACTCTTTGCGATGGATGGGGTGGAGCTTACCTTTGAGAGGGAAGCTCTTGAAGCAATAGCCGATTTGGCCATCAAACGACGCACTGGAGCTAGAGGATTGCGCTCGATAATGGAAGAGATAATGGTTGATATTATGTTTAACCTGCCTGAGTACAAAGGCTATGAAGTGGTAATTACCAAAGATGTGGTGGAAAAAAAGGGCGAACCGATTTTGATTAAAAAAGAGAAACAGAGTGCATAAGGGTTATCGATGATTTTTGACAAAGTAATCGGAGTATTTTCAAATGATATGGGCATAGATTTAGGGACCGCTAATACGCTAGTGCTCAGCAAAGGCGAGGGGATTATTATCAATGAACCCTCCGTAGTGGCTATTAAAAGTGACAAAAACGGCCGTCAGCATATTTTAGCGGTAGGACGAGAGGCTAAAGAGATGGTTGGCAAAACACCGGGCGACATCAAAGCCATTCGACCCATGAAAGACGGGGTTATCGCCGATTTTGACATTACTGAGAAGATGATTCGCTATTTTATCGAAAAAGCTCATAGACGCAAGGCCTTTATCCGACCCCGTATCATTATTTGCGTTCCATACGGATTGACGCAAGTGGAAAGAAAAGCGGTTAAGGAGTCGGCTTTGAGCGCGGGGGCTCGAGAGGTTTATCTCATCGAAGAGCCTATGGCTGCGGCCATTGGAGCGGAACTGCCCGTCAAAGAGCCCCAAGGAAGTCTCGTAGTCGACATAGGAGGGGGTACTACCGAAATAGGCGTTATCTCCCTTGGCGGACTTGTGGTAAGCAAATCCATCCGAGTAGCCGGAGATAAGATTGATGCAGCCATCATGGATTACATCAAAAAAAAGTACAACCTCGTCATTGGCGAACGGGTGGCTGAAGATCTTAAGATCGAGATCGGTACGGCCTTGCCGCTAAAAGAACCCCTCAAGATGAGCGTGACAGGAAGAGATCAAGTAGGAGGTCTGCTCAATACTATCACCGTAACAAGCGAGGATATCTATGAGGCGATGAAAGATCCTTTACGTTCCATCGCTGAAGCGCTCAAAGATGTATTGGAAGAGACACCTCCAGAACTTGCCGGCGATATTATTGAAAACGGCATTATGCTCACGGGCGGCGGGGCTTTGATCCGTAATTTGGATAAATACCTCTCCCAAATTGTAAAAATTCCTGTCTTTATAGCAGAAGAGCCTTTATTGGCTGTGGCAAAAGGGACTGGCTATGTGTTGGAGGAGATAGAGATACTACAACAGCTCTCCGATGAGTAGGAGGCTTTTGTTTCTTTTCACAACCTTTGTGGGGTTGTGGATACTCTATCAAACGAACTCTTTTGTCTCGGCCTCCTTGTTGAGTCTTTTTAATACCTTTAAATCCAAGCTTTTAAAGGTAGAACAGCACATTTATCAGGAATGGCAAAAACATTTTAATCAAGCCAAGCGTATTGAGGCGTTACAAAAGCGTCTCCAAACTCTTATGCCATATAGAATTTTATACAAAGAGCTTGAAGATCAGCTTGGACAAATTACGCAAGAGTGTAACGTCTCAGTACCTTTTCGGCCATATGTGAAGCCAGTTATGGCCATTTCATACATACAGCTGGGGGATTTTACCTCTATGTGGCTTGAGGCTAGCGTGCCTAAAGAGCGCATCTATGGGCTATTGCAAGGCTCTCAAGTAGCCGGTATCGCCATTGACGAAAATGGCAAAGCTAAAGGGCTGCTCAATGGTAACAAGCTATGCTCGTATGGTGTTGTAGTGGGGGAGCGGGCCAATGGGATAGCGATGGGCAGCGGGGATAATCGCTACGTTATTGTCAAATATATTCCAAACTACGAGCCTATCCATGCGGGCCAAAGGGTCAAAACTAACGGACTTGATCATATTTTTGTTTATGGACTTGACGTGGGGGTCGTTAGTCAAGTGTGGCAAGAAGGAAGCTATAAAGTGGCTAAAGTACGTACTTTTGCCGATCTGTCCCATCCAAGATTTTTTTGGCTAATGGAGTTATAAACATAAATTGGATAAAATCAAAAACTAAAACCACAAGGGTGAGAATGCCAAAACGAGAAGACCTCCAGACGATTTTGCTCATAGGCTCGGGACCCATTGTAATAGGACAGGCCTGTGAGTTTGACTACTCGGGCACCCAAGCCGTCAAAACTCTCAAATCTTTAGGTTATCGCGTTGTACTGGTTAATTCCAATCCGGCTACCATTATGACCGATCCCGGTTTTGCCGATCGTACTTACATCGAGCCTATCACTGAAGATATCATCTACAAAATCATTCAACAAGAAAAAGTGGACGCCATTTTGCCCACGATGGGCGGTCAAACGGCTCTGAATGTGGCGATGAGTATGTATGAAAAGGGGATGCTGGAGGGCGTAGAGTTTCTTGGAGCCAAACCAGAAGCGATCAAAAAGGGTGAGGATCGCCAAGCTTTCAAAGAGGCGATGCTAAAACTTGGGATGGATCTGCCCAAGAGCCGTTATGCCTACTCGATGGAGGAGGCGATGGCTGCGGCCAAGGAGATCGGATTTCCTCTTATCATCCGAGCCTCCTATACCCTTGCAGGCGGTGGCAGTGGAGTGGCTTACAATATCGACGAGTTTAAAACCCTTGCGGCCAAAGGATTGGAGGCTAGCCCGATAAGCGAGATTTTGATCGAAGAGTCGCTCCTTGGCTGGAAGGAGTATGAGATGGAGGTGATCAGAGACAAAGAGGACAACTGTATCATCGTCTGCTCCATCGAAAACCTAGACCCCATGGGGGTGCACACGGGCGACTCCATCACCGTGGCGCCCGCATTGACCCTCACGGACAAAGAGTATCAAAGGATGCGGGACGCCTCCTTTGCGATTTTACGAGAGATCGGTGTAGATACGGGGGGCTCTAATGTGCAGTTTGCCGTCAATCCCAAGACGGGGCGAATGATTGTCATCGAGATGAACCCAAGGGTCTCAAGGTCTAGCGCACTAGCCTCTAAAGCCACAGGCTATCCCATCGCCAAGGTGGCCACTTTGCTAGCCGTTGGGTATACTCTTGATGAGATCGAAAACGATATCACCGGCACGGCGGCAAGCTTCGAGCCCACGATCGATTATATCGTCACCAAAATTCCACGATTTACCTTTGAAAAATTTCCGATGGCAGACTCCACCCTCACCACTTCTATGAAGAGCGTGGGAGAGGTGATGGCGATAGGCCGGACTTTCAAAGAGTCGATCCAAAAGGGGCTGTGTTCACTGGAGACCGGACTTGTGGGATTTGATCCCATCGAAGCCGATATCGAGACGATCCGCCACGAGATCCGCCGACCCAACGACAAGCGGCTTTTATATGTAGCCCAAGGATTTCGTGAGGGGTTGAGTGTGGAGGAGATCCATGAGCTCAGCCAGATCGATCCATGGTTTTTGTATCAGATAGAAGAGCTTGTGCAGTTTGAGAAGAAGATCGATCTAGATATTTTGCAAAACGAAGAGCTCTTGCGTCTGGCCAAGACCTGTGGCTTTAGCGATGCGATGATCGCCAAACTCATCAACCAAAAAGAGCACACGAGCTTGAGTGAGAGCGACATCTACAACGCCAGAAAGGCTCTAGGTATCGAGCACGAGTACAACGAAGTGGATACCTGCGCGGCGGAGTTTCCGGCCAAGACTCCCTATCTGTACAGCACCACCAATATCTCCAAGCTTCCCAAAGAGCCCAAAAAAGAGGAGCAGAACCAAAAAGTGCTCATCATAGGCGGGGGTCCCAATAGGATCGGACAGGGGATCGAGTTTGATTACTGCTGCGTACATGCGGCGTTTGCTCTAGAGGATATGGGGATCACTTCTATCATGTACAACTGTAACCCTGAGACGGTTTCTACCGATTACGACACCAGCGATATCCTCTACTTTGAGCCAATAGATTTCGAGCGGGTGCGCAGCGTCATCGAAGAAGAAAATCCCGATGGCGTCATCGTCCACTTTGGAGGACAGACACCTCTAAAACTGGCCAAACCTCTAACGGCGATTGGTGCTAAGATCGTAGGGACTAGCGCCAAGGTAATCGATCTGGCAGAAGATAGGGAGAAGTTTAGCGAGTTTGTGGCCAAAAACGGCCTCAAACAGCCCCCAAACGGCACGGCTTTTACTAAAGAAGAAGCTCTCAAAATCGCCGATGATATTGGCTATCCGGTACTTGTGCGACCAAGCTATGTACTGGGTGGTCGAGCGATGCGCATCGTCTACAATGAAGAGGAGCTTAAAGCCTATATGCAAGAGGCGGTCAAAGTGAGCCACGACTCTCCCGTGCTCATAGACAAATTTCTCGATCATGCCATCGAGCTGGATGTGGATGCGATCAGTGACGGTCAAAACGTCTATCTGGGCGGGATCATGCAACATATCGAGGAGGCTGGCATCCACTCTGGTGATAGTGCCTGTAGCCTGCCAAGTGTGACAATCGATGAGAAGATACTCAAAGAGGTGCAAACGCAGACCAAAAGAATCGCTCTGGGTCTTGGAGTCAAAGGGCTGCTCAATATCCAATACGCTATTTACAAAGATGAGGTCTATCTCATCGAGGTCAATCCAAGGGCTTCGAGAACAGTACCTTTTGTGAGCAAAGCCACAGGTATTCCGATGGCCAAAGTGGCTACGAGGGTGATGCTGCGAGGCGATCTCAAGGAGGCGCTCCAGTTTTATGACGAGTACGATGTGGTGGACTATTCCGGGGAGGTCTTCAAGCCACGCCTCAAAAATCATATCAGCGTCAAAGAGGCGGTCTTTCCATTTAACAAACTTCCTGGAGCCGATCTGCTTTTGGGGCCTGAGATGAAATCCACAGGCGAGGTTATGGGTATTAGCGAAAGCTTTGGAGAGAGCTTCGCCAAGGCGCAGTTCGCCGCTGGCAACAGGCTGGCCACTTCCGGTAAGCTCTTTTTGTCTCTTAGCGATTTTGACAAGCCATATGCGGCCGAGCTGGCGAGGATGTATAAGGATCTGGGCTTTGAGATCGTAGCCACGAGAGGCACCCACGAAGTCCTCAAAGCCGAAGGTGTGCAGAGCCAGCTGGTACTCAAAATCAGCGAGGGGCGACCAAACATTGAGGATATGATTAAAAATGGCGAGATTGCTATGGCTATCAACACCAGTGACAATCGTACTAGCAAAAGCGACGCCAAAAAGATCCGCCAGCAGGTGCTTCGCCATCAGATCCCCTACTTTACTACTATCTCAGCAGCCAAAGTAGCGGCCGAGGCGATAGCGTGCCTCAAACAAAAAGAGCTCACTCCAAAAGCTTTGCAAGATTACTTGGGCCAGTAATGGATCCTCGCCGCCTCTATTTAGCCCAAACCGATACAACGGTGGGCTTTTTGAGTCAAAAGAGCGATCTTTTGGCCAAAGTAAAAAATCGCCCCTTTACTAAACCCTTTTTAATTGAAGTGGTAAATCTGCAAGAGCTTCAAAAATTTGCCCGAGTCCCTAAAAGATGGAAAAATATGGTGCGTCGAGCCAGCCGTACCACCTTCGTCTATCCAAATGGCCAAGCTGTGCGGGTGGTCAGAAATGAGTGGCACTTGCGCTTTTTACGACGATTTGGCTGGATGTACTCCACAAGTGCCAATCCAAGCGGTCAAAGTTTTGATGAGCAGTGGGCAAGAAACCAAGCCGATGTGGTCGTAGAAGACTGGCGGGGACTTTTTGAGGGTAAAGCTTCTCATATTTTTAAACTGAGTAATCAAAAAATTAAGAAGCTGCGCTAAGTGGATTTTCGTCTCTGTGGGGCTTCCAGCACTCGTTGAAAAATTTGTTCTCGCTTTTTAAGACCTCCTCGGGACACTTTTGGATGATATTTTTGGCCCACTCTTCGATTTTTTTGGCCACTTCATCCCCCCAGCGCATAAAGATGGCTCGCTGGTAGTCCTCTTGGGTGTAGACTCTATTGCCTACAAACGGCAGGCCATCGAGGGCTTGGAGCTTAAAAAGTGCGAAAGTGGTATTGTCCAGCTCTTTGGTAGGAAACTTTTTTTGTAAAAATTCCCTCTCTTTTGCCGTTCGTCCTTTGTAGGAGAGATTTTTGAAAATGGCATACTTGGTAGCTTCGGCGATACCGATCGCTTCGGCCAGAGGCTCCTCATAGCCTAGCGCCAAAGCTCTGTACTTTTGCAAAGCGGCCATTTTTGGGAAGCGGTTGATAAACATATAAACTCCTTTGGTCGGTAGTGTCTATTAAAGTATAATATCAAAAACTAAAGAGGAAGAGTGTGATAAAAGAGCTTTTAAAAGAGCGTATCCTCATTATCGACGGAGCGATGGGGACGCAACTACAGGCCAAGGCCAAGGAGATCCCCCACTCTGCATGGGAAGGCAAAGAGGGGTGCAACGAGCTGCTCAACCGAACAGCCCCAGACATCATCCGCTCCATCCACGAAGCCTATGCCAAAGCGGATGCCGATATTATCAAAACCAACACTTTTGGGGCGATGCCATGGGTGCTGGAGGAGTATGACCTGGCCAGCGAAGCCTGTGATCTGACCAAAAGAGGATGCCAGCTGGTCAAGGAGGTGTGCGAGGAGTACTCTACGCCCGATAAACCCAGATTTTGCGCTTGTAGTCTGGGACCCGGGACGAAGCTGCCAAGCCTGGGTCACATCGACTACGACAAGATGTACGAGGGGTATGCCCAATGCGTCAAAGGGGCCAAAGAGGCAGGAGCCGATATCTTTTTGTTAGAAACCTGCCAAGACCCTTTGCAGATCAAGGCGGCGATCCACGCGTGCCAGGATATAGCCCCCAAGATTCCTATCATGGTGAGTGTGACCATCGAGCAGACCGGTACGATGCTCATCGGTACGGACGCTACCACTATCGCCACTATCTTGGAGCCTTTTGATATCCTCTCACTAGGCTTCAACTGCGGCACTGGACCCGATATGATCGAGCGTCATCTACAAACCCTCAGCCAAGTGTGGGATAGACCCATTAGCATACACGCCAATGCGGGTCTGCCCCAAAATAGAGGCGGCTACACCTACTACCCTATGGGGCCAAAGGAGTTTACGGAGCTAGAGGCCAAGCTGACCCGCTATCCAGGCGTGGCGATGATAGGAGGCTGCTGCGGGACTACGCCCCAGCACATCAAGGCCCTGAGCGATGCGGTCAAGGGCAAGAAGCCCCTCCCACCGCAAGGAAGCCAGCCTAGATCGCTGGCCAGCCTCTTTGAGACCAAAGCCTTGCTGCACCAAGAGCCCCCGCCCTTTTTGATGGGGGAGCGCTCCAATGCTACGGGGAGTAAGGCTTTTCGAGAGCTTTTGCTCAAAAGCGATTACGAGGGGACCCTCAGCGTAGCTCAGCAGCAGGTGCGAAGCGGAGCCCACGGATTGGATGTAAGCGTAGGGTTTGCCGGGCGGGACGAGACCAAAGATATGAAAGAGGTGATCAAACTCTACAACGAAAAGATTCCGATCCCTTTGATGCCAGACTCCACTCAAGTGCCGGCACTAGAAGTCGCTCTTAAACATATAGGTGGCCGACCTATAATAAACTCAGCCAATCTCGAAGATGGGGTAGAAAAGTTTGATGCAATCTGCTCTTTGGCCAAACGCTATGGAGCCGCACTAGTGCTCTTGGCAATCGACGAGGAGGGGATGGCCAAGACCAAAGAAAAGAAGCTCACCGTGGCCGAGCGGATGTACGAGCGAGCCGTCAAGTTCCATGGGCTAAATCCCGGCGATCTGGTCTTTGATCTGCTCACCTTTACCGTGGGAAGCGGCGAGGAGGAGTACCAAGATGCCGCGATCCAGACCATCGAGGCGATAAGGGAGTTGCGCCAGCGCCATCCGGAGGTGGGAGCGGTGCTGGGAGTCTCCAATATCTCCTTTGGTCTGGACAAGCATGCGAGAGAGTATCTCAACAGCGTCTTTTTGCACCACTGCGTTCAGGCTGGCCTCACTATGGCCATCGTCAATGTCAAAAACCTCATCCCCTACCATAAAATCAGTGAGGAGGATCGAGAGGTTTGCGAGGATCTGCTCTTTAACCGAAGAGAAAAGGGCGATCCGCTTTTTCGCTTTATCGAACATTTCAGTAAAGCCGAGAAAAAAGAGGCAAGTAGTGATGACGAACTCTCAAAGCTGCCTCTGGAGCAACAGATACACAAGCTTTTGGTGGATGGGGACAAAGAGCGGATGATGCCATTACTCGAAAAGGCCAAAGATCAGATCGATCCAGAAAAGATCATCAACGAAATCCTAATAGACGCCATGAAAGAGGTGGGGGAGCTCTTTGGTAGCGGTCAGATGCAACTGCCTTTTGTACTTCAAAGTGCTGAGGTGATGAAAGCGGCGGTGGACTATCTCAACCAATTCTTGCCTAAAGCCGAAAAGAGCTCCCAAACTACGCTAATCCTTGGTACTGTCAAAGGAGACGTACACGATGTGGGCAAGAATCTCGTGGATATCCTACTCACCAACAACGGCTTTAGGGTGGTCAATCTGGGCATCAAAGTGGAGCTCAATGAATTTATCCAAGCATACAAGGAGCATAACGCCCAAGCCATCGGGATGAGTGGCCTACTGGTTAAGTCGACTCAGGTGATGCTCGAAAACCTCAAAGAGCTCAAAGCCCAGGGGATCGACGTGCCGGTGCTACTAGGTGGTGCGGCGCTGACAAAGAGGTTTGTGGATGAGTTTTGTAGGCCCGAGTATGATGGGCCGATCTTTTACTGCCGTGATGCCTTCGATGGGATCGTGGCGATGAGTAGGATCGAAGAGGGCAATTTTGATACTAGACTCGGCAGTGACGTGGATGAGGAAATCGAGATGGAGGTCAAACCAAAAGAGGAGGTAAAGATCGATCCAAAGGATGTGATTTTGCCCCCTCCTGCACCCGTACCCACACCGCCCTTTTGGGGACGCAAAGAGCTGGTGATCGATCCAGATATCGCCTACGAGTGGATCAATAAGCGGCTTTTATTCAAGCAGCGCTGGGGCTATAAATCTAAAGGTATGAGCAAAGAGGAGTACCAAAGACAATTAGAAGAAAAAGTACTCCCAGCATTTGAGCGGCTGCGAAAAGAGCTTGGGGATATATTTGTACCTACGCTCCTATACGGCTATTGGCCTGCTCGCCGAGTGGATAACGAGCTGTATATTTTTGGCGAAGAGTTCGGCTGGCAAAAGGAAGAAGATGCCAACCGTGAGCCTATCGAAAACATTATCGGCGACGCTATCGAGATCTTTACATTCCCAAGACAGCGAAAAAAACCCCATCGATGTATTGCCGATTATTTCCATAGCGATCGGATGGACGTGGCAGCCTTTACCTGTGTGAGCGCTGGAAACAAATTTAGCGAATATGAAGGGGAGCTTTTTAAAAGAGGGTTGTACCACGAGTATCATCTCGTACATGGTCTAAGCGTGGAGCTGGCAGAAGCCTTAGCTGAAATCGTACACAAACAAATACGCATCGAGCTTGGAATCTTACGAAATGAAAAACCTAACCTCAAGGATGTGAAGATGGCAGGCTACCAAGGAGCCAGATACTCTCCGGGCTATCCAGCATGTCCAGATCTAGAGCTCAACCGCCATATCTTCAATCTCTTGCGTCCTGAAGAGTATGGCATTGAGCTGAGTGAAACGTTCCAGATCCATCCCGAGCAGTCCACCTGTGCCATTGTAGTGCATCATCCCGAGGCGAAGTATTTTAATGTGTAATGTGTAGTAAGGGACAAATATTGTAGCGAAGATTGTACAAAGGAGATATATGAAAAAGTTGATCTTTATTTTTATGGGAGCGGCGTGGCTTTTTGGAGCGATCCAATGGGAGAGTGATTTTCAAACAGCCTACAAAAAAGCCCTAGAAGAAAAAAAACCGCTTTTTGTTTTTATGCAAAGGCTCTCCCCTCCTTGTAAATGGTGTGAGAAAATGAAACATACTACTTTACACGATGCCAATATATCCAATACTATAAACCAACACTTTATCGCCCTCAAAGTAACACGGGAAAATCGAGATTATCCTGCCTCTTTGTATTCTCAATATGTTCCCGCTATTTTTATTATAGATCCCACTACAAACAAAATTATAACAAGAATTATAGGGTATTGGGACGTACAAGATTTTCAAAGTGATTTAGATTATATCTTTCGTTTGCTACACAGATGAGATCAAACCATCGTATGGTTCCAAAGCTGCGATTTGCCGAGTTTAGTGGGCAATGGGTTAAGAAGAGGCTGAGGGAGGTTGCAAAAATCGTAATGGGACAATCACCAAAATCGCAATTTTACAATACGAATAAGAAAGGTTTGCCACTTATCCAAGGGGCCGATGATTTTACCAAAATTCATAAGTATACGACTCAAATAACCAAAATTTGTGAACAAAACGATATTATTATGAGTGTACGGGCTCCTGTTG
>JALWCE010000078.1:0-4272 GCA_027036935.1 Nitratiruptor sp.
GATCATCCATGGCAAATCGTAGTATCGAAAGCTCAGAGCTATCCACCAAAACCAAAGCACGCCAATAAAAAATCCGATCCAAAATCCCCGCTCGCTCCAAAAAAGTCCTAAAAATCCACCAACGGCTAGGAGAGTATAGAGCCATGTCCACTTTATGCCCATCCACTCCAGATATAAAAAAAGAGAAAAAATTAGGGCCGTACCAAAGGATTTTATTAATAAACTAATGCTAAAATACTCCCTAAATCTTTGAACCAAAGGAATTTGTATGCAAGGACAAAGTGCAGGCATTTTAGGATCTCTCCTTCCATTGATCATTATTTTTGTGATCTTTTATTTTCTTATCATCAGACCACAGCAGCAACAGGCCAAAAAGCATAAAGAGATGGTAAACTCTTTGCAAAAAGGGGACAAAATCGTTACCTCCGGTGGTATTATAGCCGAAGTGATTAAGAATGAAGAGGATCATATCAAGGCCAAAATCGACGATAATACGACGGTACGCATAGACAAGAACTTCATCGCCAAAAAATTGGAAAGCTAAGCAATGCGGTGGCTCAATTGGAGACTCGCTCTTTTTATCCTCGTCTTCATTACCGGTGTGGTTCTTTCTTTACCCTCTTTGCTCAATCTCAAAGAGGGGCCCAAGATTACGCTGGGACTCGATCTGCAAGGGGGATTACATATGCTCCTTGGAGTCGATACCAAAGCGGCCATCCACTCCAAGATCAAATCCATCGCCTCTTCGATTAAATATTATGCCGAGCAAAACGATATTTTAATTGACGATTTACGGGTAAAAGAGAACGAGGTCAGCTTTAAACTGCTCGATCCAGATGACGCGAAAAAGATAGAGGAGTTTTTGGATAAGGAAAAGGGCCTCAAAGTAGAAAAAATTGGTGAGGAGTACCATATATCTTTAACTCCCAAAGCGATTGAGGAGGTTAAGCAGTACGCCATCAAACAAGCAGTTGATACGATTAGAAATCGTTTAGATCAATTTGGACTCGCAGAGCCTACGGTGGCCAAGCAGGGCAAAGATAAAATCCTTGTAGAGCTGCCCGGTATCAAAACACCCCAGCAAGAGCAGCGCATACGCAAACTCATCGCCAAAGCGGCCCATTTGCAGCTTATGGCCGTAGATGAGGCCAGACAGGCAAGAGTGGATCAAATGACCCCCGAGGAGGCCGCTCAGTACGGGGATGTGATCCTAAAAGACCGCCATGGTAGGAAGTATCTGGTCAAAGAGATTCCCATCCTTGATGGCAGTATGATCAAAGATGCCAGAGTAGCCTTTGATCGCAATAATCAGCCAGTAATCAATTTTACCCTCAATAGCGAAGGGGCCAGGATATTTGGGGACTTTACCGCCAAAAACGTAGGCAAGCGATTGGCGGTAGTACTGGACAACACCATCTACTCCGCTCCAGTAATACGTGAGCGTATTGGGGGTGGCAGTGGTCAAATCAGCGGGGGATTTAGTCTCGAAGAGGCCCACGACGTGGCGATTGCTCTTAGAAGTGGGGCCCTTTTGGCGCCTGTGTATATGGAGGAAAAACGCAGCATCGGGCCAAGTCTTGGAGCCGATAGCATTCGCCAAAGTATGATCGCTTTGATCAGCGGTTTTGTGCTGGTGGTACTTTTTATGGCTCTTTATTACGGCATAGCCGGGATTATCGCCGATATCGCACTCATCGCCAACCTCTTTTTGATTATCGGGGTGATGGCGCTTTTTGGAGCGACTTTGACATTGCCGGGAATGGCTGGTATCGTGCTGACTGTGGGTATGGCAGTAGATGCCAACGTCATTATCAATGAGCGTATCAGAGAGCTTTTGCGTAAGGGAGTGAGTGTCAAAAAGGCGATCGAACAGGGATATAAAAACGCTATGAGCGCTATTTTGGACGCAAACATCACAACGCTTATTGCCGCTATCGTGCTCTACGCTTATGGGACTGGGCCTATTAAAGGGTTTGCGATTACGATGAGCATAGGAATTTTAGCTTCAATGCTCACGGCAATCGTCGGTACCCACGGCATCTACGAAGCACTGCTTCCAAAGATACAAAAGAGCAAAAACCTCAACCTCTGGTTTGGGATAAAGGTGTAAAATGGAGTTTTTTAAAACCGATAAAATTTATGATTTTATGGGTAAAGCTAAATATTTTATGACGCTTTCACTCATTCTCGTCCTCGCCTCTTGGGCGCTGCTTTTTTTTAAAGGCTTAAATTTTGGTATCGATTTTGCTGGCGGGACTATCGTGCAGGTACGATACGATAAACCGGTGGATCTGCCAAAAATTAGAGCGGCGCTCAAAAAAAGTGAAGTCTTCAAAGATGCGAGCGTTACTCTCTTTGGGAGTGATAGGGAGATCGTCATTCGTATCAAGAGCTCCTCCAAAAATCTCAAAAAAGATATAGGTGATGAAGCAAGAACAGCACTGGCAGGTACGGGTCGTTTTGAGGTACGCCGTGTGGATATGGTAGGGCCAAAAGTGGGAAGTGAGCTTAGAGAAAAGGGACTTATGGCTATGGTAATAGCCATTCTTGGTATCTTGATCTATGTCTCAATACGCTTTGAGTGGCGTTTTGCTTTAGCCAGTGTCTTGGCATTAGTGCACGATGTAAGTATAGCAATGGGTGCGATCGCTCTTTTTAATATACCGGTCAACCTTGATATTTTGGCGGCTATTTTGACCATTTTGGGATATTCGCTCAACGACACTATCATCGTTTTTGACAGGATTAGGGAAGGAATTATCGAGTCGACAAAACTCAGAAGTTTGGACGAGGTGATCAACGAATCCATCACCAAAACCCTCTCACGCACTACTCTTACTTCATTGACCACCTTTTTTGTGGTGCTCACTCTTTATCTATTTGGCGGTGAGATTATCAAAGGCTTTAGCTTTACGCTCTTAATCGGTATTATCGTAGGAACCTATAGCTCCATTTTCATAGCTTCTCCACTGCTCAAAATATTGGGCTTTAATCTAGAGGAGTACCGCAAGAAATTGGCGGAGAAGAAGAGACGACAGGCTGAAAAAGAGCGAATGCGAGCGATGTACGAACAAGGAATGGTATGATGAGTTACGAGCCAAGAAAAATAGAACAAAAATGGCAAAAGTATTGGCAAGAGTATAAAGCTTTTGAGCCCGATGAGGGCTACGAAAAGCCAAAAATGTACGTGCTTTCCATGTTCCCCTACCCAAGTGGACGGATCCACATGGGGCATGTGCGCAACTACACTATAGGCGACGTGTTGGCACGATACCATAGAAAAGCTGGTCGAAACGTCTTACACCCCATAGGATGGGATGCTTTTGGGATGCCGGCTGAGAATGCCGCCATCAAGCACAAAGTCCATCCCAAAAAATGGACCTATCAAAATATCGACTATATGCGAGGCGAACTGCAAAATCTGGGACTGAGCTTCTCACAAGATAGGGAGTTTGCCACCTGTGATCCGCTCTATACCAAGTGGGAGCAGGCTTTCATCATCGATATGTGGGAAAAGGGGTTGATGTACCGCAAAAAAGCGGCAGTCAACTGGTGCCCCAACGATCAGACAGTATTGGCCAACGAGCAAGTAATCGAGGGACGCTGTTGGCGATGCGATACGGAGGTGGTCCAAAAGGAGATCGAGCAGTATTTTCTGAGGATCACCGATTACGCCGAGGAGCTTTTGGAGGATTTAGCGAAGCTAGAAGAGGGCTGGCCGGCTCAAGTGATCGCAATGCAGCGCAACTGGATTGGAAAAAGTGAGGGGCTGGAGTTTGAGCTGCATTTTGATGAGGAGAGCGCAAAAAAGGTAGGGATCGAGGGCTTTGAGGTTTTTACCACCAGACCCGATACCATTTATGGTGTCACCTACACCGCACTTGCTCCCGAACATCCGATAGTAGAGGCGCTGATCCAAAAAAATCTTTTGAGCCCCCAGCAGGTGGAGAAAATTCGCCAGATGCGCAACCAAAGTGCGAGAGCCAGACAGCAGGCCGAAAAAGAGGGGCTCTTTTTGGGACTTTACGTACTCCATCCCCTTACTGGTCAAAAAATCCCAGTTTGGGTGGCCAACTTCGTGCTCAGTGAATATGGCAGCGGAGCGGTGATGGCGGTACCGGCTCATGATGAGCGAGATTTCGAGTTTGCCAAAAAGTATGGGCTGCCTATTAAATATGTGATCAAGCCCAAAAAGGGAGAGCTTGATACCACCAAAGCCTACACCGAGCCTGGCGTATTGTTTGATAGCGGTGAGTTTAGCGGTCTGCCAAG
>JALWCE010000078.1:4282-9275 GCA_027036935.1 Nitratiruptor sp.
CTTCGAATCCAAAGGACTTGGCAAGCGCAAGATTAACTATCGGCTTAAAGATTGGTTGGTGAGCCGTCAGCGTTACTGGGGTACACCTATACCTCTTATCAAATGTCCCAAGTGTGGTATCGTACCGGAGAAAAGTGAGAACCTGCCAGTAACTTTGCCAGAAGATGTGGAAATCACAGGGGAGGGTAATCCGCTAGAGAGCCATCCTACTTGGAAAAAGACCACCTGCCCAAAATGTGGGGGTGAGGCCCAGCGAGAGACCGATACTTTGGATACTTTCGTGGAGTCTAGCTGGTACTTTTTGCGCTATACGACTCCTAGCAAATATTGGGAGGAGGTACCTTTTCGCAAAAGGGATACCGACTATTGGATGCCGGTGGATCAATATATCGGCGGGATAGAGCATGCCATTTTACATCTATTATACTCTCGCTTTTTTACCAAAGCTCTCAGAGATCTTGGCTATGTAGATCTGGATGAGCCTTTTAAAAGGCTGCTCACCCAAGGGATGGTGCTCAAAGATGGCGCCAAGATGAGTAAATCTAAAGGCAACACGGTGGATCCCGATGAGATAGTAGAGCGCTTTGGTGCGGATACGGCGAGACTTTTTATCCTTTTTGCTGCACCGCCGGCTAAAGATCTAGAGTGGAGCGACAGCGGAGTAGAGGGGGGGTACCGCTTTTTAAAACGCTTTTATGAGCGAAGCGAGCGGGCCAAGCCGATGGAAAGCCTGCCAACGTTTGATACATCAAAACTAAGTAAGGCTGAAAAAGAGGCGAGAAAAAAGGTCTATCAGGCCTTGGAAAAGTCCAAAGAAGTTTATGAGAAGAGCTTCGCTTTTAATACCCTCATAGCTTCGGCTATGGAGGCGCTCAACGCCTTGGGAGCGCAAGAGAATGAGGAGATATGGAGCGAGGGGTACTGGGTGTTGACAAATATTCTTGAGCCTATCGTTCCTCATATTAGCTGGGAGATTGCCGATCGCCTTTTTAAACGGGCCAACTTTGGCGAAATTCCCATAGATATTAAGGCGTTGGAGGAAGAGAGGATAACCTTGGCGGTCAGCGTCAATGGCAAAAGGCGGGCACAAATTGAAGTGGCCAAGGATGCGCCAAAAGAGGAGATCATCACCAAAGCCAAAGAGGCGGCGACCCGTTGGATAGAGGGCAAAGAGATCGTAAAAGAGATTTTGGTGCCCGGACGTTTGGTAAATATCGTAATCAAGGGGTAGTGTGCGCTTATTAGCTTTTGTACTGGCACTATTTTTATGGCAAGGGTGTGGATACAGACCGGCCAAGCACTATGTGCGAAGCGTTTTGGGGGCTAAAGTCTATACCAACGTGGTAGTAGATCTTCGCGATCCACAAAACTCCGTCCTTATCAAAGATGCCCTCAATCAAGCCATTCTTCGCCATTTTGGTCAAAACATCGTCCCAAAATCTGAGGCGGATACTCTTATTAATGTTCGGATGAAACACCTCTATTTCACTCCTTTGGAGTATGATGCCAACGGTTATGTGATCTATTATCGTACTAAAGTGGTGTTAGACTTTACGATCCACTCGCCAAAAGGGGTACGCCATATCCAAACCAGTGGTTTGTATGATTTCCCCATAGAGCCAAACTCCGTCATTACCGATACGATGCGCTATATTGCGATCAAGGAGGCGGCCAATAAAGCTTTGGATCGTTTTATTTCTCGGCTTGCTTTCCAAGGAGCTCGGTGAGGCTCCAAGAGTTTTTAGCTCAAAAGCTGCTTTTTTACAAAGCTTTTGATCCTCTTCGGATGCGAAAAGCATACCAAAAAATAGCGCACCGTCTCTCTTTGCCTCCCGTGGTGCATATCGTAGGTACAAACGGCAAAGGGAGTACAGGCCGATTTTTAGCCGGTGCTCTCAAAGAGGCCGGGTTTTGCGTAGGACACTACACCTCCCCGCATATTTACCACTTTAACGAGCGTATCTGGATCGACGGAGAGCAGATTGATCAAAACACATTGGAAGCTTTGCATCAAAAGCTTTTAGGACTTTTACAAGATGAGGCTAAAGGTTTAAGCTATTTTGAATATACTACCTTTTTGGCCGCACTCGCTTTTGAGAGTGTCGATATTGCGATTATGGAAGCGGGGCTTGGAGGGGAGTTTGACGCTACATCGGTGTTTGAGAATATTTTGACTCTAGTGACCCCGATAGATTACGATCATACCGATTTTTTGGGCAAGAGTATCAAACAAATTGCTACCACAAAACTAAAAGCTGTGCAAAAAGAGGCGCTGCTTGCCCCCCAACCTCATCCTGTGGTTTATGATGTAGCTCAGGAATTAGGGATTGATTGGAGAGTGGTTGCGGGTATGCAAGAGGCCAAAAAAGTCTGTACAGAGGCAAAAATCCCTACCCTTTTTGCTCCAAATCTCGCTCTTGCTCTCACTGCAGCCAAAAAATTGGGGGTCAAAGCCGATCCAATGGCTATGGTAGGGTACCGAATGCCGGCACGATTTGAGCGACGGGGTAATATTATTTTGGATGTGGGGCACAATCCTTTGTCTGCCAGAGCAATAGCCCAAGCTCTTGACAAGAGGGTAGTTTTGGTCTATAACAGCTACGAAGACAAAGAGTATGAAGAGGTTTTGAAGATTTTGAAGCCAAAGATAGAGCGTGTGGAGATACTACCCATAAAAAACGAGCGTATAGTGGGTCCATCCAAACTCTTTGCTGTGCTAGATAGATTGGGAATTGAGGCTGGATGGTTCGATGGATTTAAAGAGGAGGAGTATTTGGTCTATGGGTCTTTTAGCGTCATCGAGGAGATAGTCAGATGGCTGCCAGATTCTACGAATACTTAAAAAAACAGATTCCCGACATTTTGGTAGTAGAAGATGCCAAAGAGGCGAGAGAGGCCAGCGATGCGGCCAAAGTGCTCGGCATCGGGCACTATGTGCTGCCAGATTTTAGGGCCCAATATGGAGATGATCTAAGAGTCTTCAAAGAGGAGCTCGACCAGCTTTTAGTAGGACTCAACGACTACTACCACCAGCCAAAGCTGCTTATCGCTCCACTTGCCACTATTGCCAAGCCGATGCCCGTAAAAAAATATTTTGGCCAAAAAAGGATCGAGTTTGGCGAGGATATAGAGCCAGAAGAGTTTAAAGAGCTTCTTTATGAGTGGGGGTATCAGTTTGTTGATATCGTAGAGGCCAAAGGCGAAGCTAGTATCCGAGGGGATGTGATCGATATCTACTCGCCAAACTATGCGTTGCCTTTGCGGTTGAGTCTTTTTGATACCCAAATTGAATCGATTCGATATTTCGAGCCTCAGACTCAGCGAAGTTCCAAAGAGGAATTAGAAGAGTTTCTTCTCTATCCAGCCTCTTTGATAGCCGACAAAGAGCTACGAGAGGCGGTGGAGGGGAGTGATTTCGATGTGTTTGAAAAGGACCTTAGAAGTGTCGGCTTTTGGGTAAGCCAGCGCCAATCATTGCTAGAGGGCAAAAGGGCCATCGCCTCTAAAGCTTTCGATCTAGATGAGCTCTATAGCTACAAGGGGCTCATACCAAAAGAGCAGATAGGAAGCCTGCCCACAATTCCCGAACCCAAAGAGTACAAAGATATCGAAGTACTCGACATCAATCGTCTCATCGAAGCCAAAAAAGATAAAAAAATCAAAATATTGGCCAGAACTCCTCAAATAGCGAGGCGAAGCCCCATAAAAGATTTAACTGCCGTGGAGTTTATTTATAGCGATGGGGTACTCAATATCGAGGGGCCAGATGAGGTGATTGTATCCCTCAACAAGCCCCAAAAAAGAAGAAAAAAAGCTCCTAGTATCATCTTGGATGAGCTCAAAGTGGGCGAGTATGTGGTACACGAGCAGCACGGTATTGGGATTTTCAAAGGTTTGCAGACTATTGAGATTTTAGGAGCCAAAAGGGATTTCGTACAAGTAGAGTACGAGGGAGAGGATAAGCTCTTGGTACCTGTGGAAAATCTGGAGGTACTCAGCCGTTATGTAGCCGATAGCGGTAGCGTGGCGGTAGTAGATCGGCTAGGAAGCCAGAGCTTTGCCAAGCTCAAAGCCAAAGTGCGTCAAAAACTTTTCGAGATGGCAGCCGATATCGTAAACATTGCTGCCAAGCGAGCGGTGGTTCCTGGCAAACAGATCCTCACGCCCAATATGACTCTTTTTCAAAAAGGGGCGGGATTTAGCTACACTCCCGATCAAAAGGAGGCGATTGAGAAGATCCTCCAAGCCCTTGCCAGCGGACGGGTGATGGATATGCTCTTAAGCGGCGATGTGGGTTTTGGCAAGACGGAGGTGGCGATGAACGCCATCTATGCCACCATCAAAAATGGCTACCAAGCCGCCGTGGTCGTGCCTACGACGCTTCTTTCCTCTCAGCACTATGAGAGTCTCAAAAGCCGCCTCGAGCCCTTTGGCATCAGCGTGACCAAGATCGACCGATTCGTCAGCGCCAAAGAGAAAAAAGAGCGGCTAAAAGCTTTAGAAGAAGGAAAGATCGATGTGGTGGTGGGTACCCACGCCCTTTTTGGCACCAAGTTCAAAAATCTTGGTCTTGTAGTGGTGGACGAGGAGCATAAATTTGGCGTCAAGCAAAAAGAGAAGCTCAAAGAGTTTAGCAAGGATGTGCATATTTTGAGTATGAGCGCCACACCAATTCCTAGAAGTCTCAATATGGCGCTAAGCCAAATCAAAGAGCTAGCTCAGATCACCACACCACCAGAGGGGCGTAAGGATGTGCGAACCTACGTCAAAGAGTATGATGCCAATTTGGTCAAAGAGGTGATACTGCGTGAGCTTCGCCGGGGCGGGCAGGTCTTTTATATCTACAACTCCATAGCCGGAATTGAAGAGAAAAAAAGGGAGCTCGAAGAGCTGCTGCCGGGTAAAAGAGTGCTCGTACTCCACTCCAAAATCCCAGCCGCTACTACGGAAAAGGAGCTGCTGCGATTTGCCAACAAAGAGTATGACATCTTGC